>NZ_FOIF01000005.1:0-19047 GCF_900111575.1 Anaerobranca gottschalkii DSM 13577
AAGAGTATGTGTCATAAAACCAAGGGGGTAGTGTGTCTAAAATTAGAACAAAGGGGATGAACTGATGAGTAAGAAGAAAAAAGGTAACAAGAAAAAGAGTCCACAAAAAGTGAACTTAAAGAATTTTATAGAGTATGTTTGTTTGGGGTGCAAGATTGTAGAAAAAGTTCCCAAGGAAGTAGTGGAATACTTTGATATGATGGATGATGGAGATACATCAATACCACCTAGATTTAGCTGTGAGAGTTGTGGAGCAGAAATGTATCCCAAAGATTATATAGGAGTTCATGGAGAGCACTATAAAATATAAATGAATTTAAGTGCGCCGAATGGCGCTTTTTTTATTATGGAAAAATAATATTACTAGTGATTTTTGTCATATAAATTATGATTATCTTGTGGTAAGATAACTGTAAAATAACTTTAGGAGGGAGTATAGTATGGATTTTTATCAAAGGTTTAGTCAATATTATGATGATATTTTTCCCTTTGCTCAACAACAATATAGTTTCTTAAATAGTTTAATTAAAGAAAAGGATAGAGTATTAGATGTAGCTTGTGGAACAGGAAATTATATTATTGAATTATGTAAAAATAACGATATTGATGGTGTTGGTTTGGATTTAGATTCTGCTATGATTAAAAAAGCTGAAACTAAAGGGCAAGGTCTTACTAATTTGCAATTATTAGTTAAAAATATGTTAGAGATAGATGAGTTTAACCAAGAGTTTGATTTAGTGTACTGTATTGGCAATTCTTTACCCCATTTAGTGGATAAATCTTTAATTTTAAAATTTATTCAAAAGGTTTTCCAGATACTAAGGAATCATGGAAGATTAGTTTTGCAAACGGTAAATTATGATAATAATCCTAAGAGTTTAAAAACCATTGTTAATGAAGAAAAGAATATTAAATTTATACGTAATTATGAGTATCATATAAAAGAAGGAAAAAGAATAGTCGATTTTTGTACAATTCTAGAGGGTAAGGACTTTCGTTTATCGGGAAAGGTACATTTATATCCTATAAAAAGTAATGAATTGATAGAAATGTTACAAAGTGTTGGTTTTAAAGAAATTCAGGTTTTCGGTAGTTTTAGTAGAGAAGAATTTAAACCTCAGAATAGTAGTTCTTTAGTGGTTTTAGCAAAAAAATAAATAAAAAGTTACCAAATTGGTAACTATACTTTTAGAACAAAGTATATACTTTGGAATAAAAGTAAAGGCGGGAATTAAGTGCAACAAATACTTTTAAATAAAGGGGCAAATATTGAGCAAATATTAGGTAAAGTACAAGAATTGTTAATTGAAGTATGTAAAAGTAATAGTCAATACTGTAATTATCTAACAGAATATCTCTTAAATAGAGGGGGTAAAAGGTTAAGACCCCTATTGGTTATTTTAATTGGGAAAAATAATAATATGGATGAATTAGTAAAAGTTGCAGCAGCCTCAGAACTTATCCATACTGCTTCATTAGTACATGATGATATTGTAGATAATTCCCCTTTAAGAAGGGGTATTCAAACTATCAACAGTAGATGGAATAACAGTGTAGCAGTATTGGTTGGTGATTTTTTATTTGCAAAAGCCTTTGAGCTACTCTGTGAAATTAAACAAGGGGAAATCCTTTCCCATTATACAAAAGCCATTTCATATATGAGTATTGGTGAATTAGAACAGTTGAAAAATAGATTTAATCCAGGTAAAACAGTGGAACAATATTATTTAGAAATATACGGAAAGACTGGGGTATTGATAGCTACTTGTTGTAAAGCTGGTGGAATTTTACGGGATATGTCACAGAATGAAGTTAATAATCTCACAGTATACGGAACGGAAGTAGGTTATGCTTTTCAAATAATGGATGATATTTTAGATATTAAAGGGAATGAAAATACTTTAGGTAAGCCTATTTTTAATGATTTAAAAGAAGGAAATATCACATTGCCTTTAATTCTTTTATTACAAAAAATGTCTAATAGGGGATTAGTAGAAGAAATAATTGTAGAAAAAAGGTTTACTGAGAATAACTTAAAATTTATTTATAATATGTTATCGGAATATAATATTATAGAACTTTGTTTAGAAATAGCTAAAAATCATATTCAAAAAGCTTTAATGGCCTTAGATAAGATAGAGGATTGTAATGAGAAGAATAAATTAAAGAAAATTGCAGAATTTATTTTAACTAGAAATTATTAAAGAATTTCCTTTTTCCGAAGATATAAACACATGCGATACATAACTTTAGTTTCACTATCTAAAGAGTTTATTAACTCTAAAGCAAGGGTTTCTTGCTTATTTTTATATACCTTTGGATCAGATAAATACATGGCTAATAAACCTTTAACGATTGTTTCATGAAATCTCTTTTCCTTGACCCTTTGAAGGTTTAACAAACTGTTTTCAATAAATAGCATAAGTCGATTTTTTACTTGTTGATAGTTATTGTAATAACTAATAAAGTTTAGATCTCCTTCGAGTTGATCTTCCTTTAAATCTATTAGATAATCTAAGAGAATATGAAGACCAGCAATCCAAGGAAAGTAAGCACTGCAGAGATTTTTAATCTCTAAATGTGCTATATTTTTTTTTCTAGCTAAACGAATTAAAGCAAAGATTGGTAAAGTTGAGCCAGTTGCTGCAGCAAATTCCCACCAGTATAACCCTTTAGTTGATTTTTTCTGATCATTAAACCATGTAATCAGCTTATTTTCCCTTACTTGGGGATGTAGATGTTTAAAAACCTGTAAATCTCTATATAGACTTGTAAATTCTAATAGGGGGTATTTAACATGATGAAATGATGGAAGGAAAGATATTACTTTTTGACATTCCTCTACAAGGAAATTTAAGTACCCACCATCATCGGAATATGGATAATATTTGTAATAATTTACGGGAGAATTACAATGGGTAGGGGTTAAGGAGTCAATCATTGATTTATGTAAATGTTCAAAGGCCCTTTCATCGAAAATTCCTTTTCTATCACATAAATTATCTAAGTAATCACTAATGGTTTGAAAGGAAGTAATAAAAGGTAAAATTTCATAACAATTTAAGGCATATATGCTACCACCTAAACAGTGAAATTCTTTATTTTCTATACTTAGAATTCCTTGCTCCCGTAAATGGGGGCACGGCATTTGTAAAACAGATTTTTTATAGTTTTTTAAATTGCTTTTTACTTTTGGGAAGATCCGGAAAATATAGGGAAATAAAATAAAATTTATCATAATTTTATACCTCGCAAGTTTTTATAGATATTTTAACCCTTTATTATACAAGTATTAGTTTAAAAAAATAATAAGCTCTAATTGTTAGAGCTGCAGACTGAAGACAAACTATAGACAAAGTCATCATCAGCTGTGGTAATTAAACAAAGATACGATTAAGTTGAGGAGATAGATTTAAGAGCTGATTAGATAAAAGGAAGAAGGGGTGAGGAACAGGACGTTCCGAAAGCTCTATTGAGCCATGGACGGCGAATTAGAGCGGTACCCTTCTTCCTTTTAGATAGAAGCCTTAAATCTCGACGGAGACTTTGTTAGAATGTTTAATTACCACAGCCTTTTAAAAATGACTTTGTCTACAAACTAAAGCTCTAATTGTTAGAGCTGTTTTTAAAAAATTTATAGTAAAAATTTTTAATAAATAAATATAGACCACTACCTAAAACTACTAAATAGAAAGTGAAAAATCTAGTTATAACTGCTGTAACTAAAGCTTTTTCTGTTGAAACTGAGGATAACTTTAACAATAGGGTCATAATCCCTTCATAAGTTCCTATACTTCCTGGAGTAGTTGGAAGCATACTTACCCCGTAAGTAATAAAAATAATTGTCGATACTTCTAAAAAATTTAATTGGATATTTAAAGCTTTAGAGATAATTAATAATTTTAAAGGGAACCCTAGCCAAACTATAAGGTTATTTACTATTAGATAGATAAGTAAGTTTTTTTTGTCTTTAAAAAGGAGGAGATTTTGATAAACTTTTTTAATAAAACTGGAGATAACCCTCTTTAGATTTTCTGGAATAAATCTATAGATACCAATAATTATACCAAGGCCTAAGGTAATCAGGAGAAATGTTTGATTAATATTTAAAGGTATTTTTAATTTAGTATTAAAGATTGAAAAAACAAATAGAGATAGGAAAATTAAAAAGCTTAAGGTTTTTTGTAGTATAATAACTGCTATTCCTTCGTTGTATTGTAAATTGAAGTTTTTTTTCAATAAAATTAGTTTTACTCCTTCACCACCTGACTTTACCCCAGGGGTAATGGATTCTGTAAAAGTTCCTATCAAGTTTAGTTCAACTACTTTTAAAAAATTAATATTGGAATTAAAAACCTTTATTAAAATATACCATTGATGTGATATTACCATTATCGTTAAGATTTGCAGCATTAGGAGGGTAAATATAGTGAATATATTTAGATTTAGAAGGTGTTGAAAAACTTTAATATCAATTTTTACTATAGTTACAAAGAAAAAAATAGTGGTCACTAAATACAATAAATATTTATAGATTTTTTTATTCATTTTTGATATCCCCAGGATAGAACATGATGATTTTATTATAAGTCAATTGGTTAATAGATTTCTCTTTATAATTTTGAATAGCTAAATCTTTAATGGGAGTATAAAACTTTGTAAAAGCTTTTTTGGGAACTCTCATTAGTATTTTGGTATTTTTACGGCAATGAGACTTTAAATTAGCTAAAATTTGATTTTTAGGTTGAGCTTGAAGTGGTAAAAAAATGACGGTATAATCCTTTGGATCAACAAACTGTCCATTTCCATAATTAATGGTTATATTATTGATACCTAAGTAGTTGATTATTTTTTTTGCAAGGCTTACAGAACTTTTATCATTATCGATAACCGTTACCTGTTTAACCTTGTTGGCTAATATTATAGCACTATAAGGTACAGCACCTCCACCGAT
The DNA here is from genome assembly GCF_900111575.1 of Anaerobranca gottschalkii DSM 13577. NCBI lineage: Bacteria > Bacillati > Bacillota > Clostridia > Eubacteriales > Proteinivoracaceae > Anaerobranca > Anaerobranca gottschalkii. The sequence continues at coordinate 4,955 of NZ_FOIF01000005.1, forward strand.
AAATAAAACTTTATCTTCCGTTAAAAGTTCAGCAAATTCCCTTTCAATTTCCACTGATTTTTTATAAAACAAAAGGTAAAGGTAAGAGAATAAAGGAACTCTTACCAATATTTTTTCAAATAAATTAGTGGTCTTACAGATATTGGGGAAATACATTATTACATCACTCCTAAAAGTGAAGCTAACAGAGAAAATAAATTTATTAAATGGTTGATAATGCCACCTAGCAATAGGGCGAAAGAAGTTGTGAAGAGGGCAATAAATAAAGCAAACTTAAATTTGAATTCTTGAGCAAGGACACCAAAAACGGAAATACAAGGCATATAAAACATTGCAACTGTAGCTCCAACAAATAATTGTTGGGTGGTTAGCCCCATTTCCATCATAGGTAGTACTGCTAATTCCCTACGGACTATACCTAAAACTAGCAAAATACTGGCTTCTTGTGGTAATCCTAACCAGCTAACAATTAAAGGTTTGAGAATTTCACCTAAACTTTTAAGTATACCAAATTCATAGACAACAGCTGCAAATAAGATTGCCATAATCATCGGTAATTCTGCCTCAATCATAAAGTTTTTTATTCTGATAAAAACTTTACGGAAAAGGGCTTTTAAATTGGGATACAAGAGATTAGGAACTTCTATAATAATTGGATCAACTTTTCCGGGGATTATTTTAGCTAAAATTTGACCGGTACTAAATAAAACTAAAAAAGATAACCCTATCATTAATAATACTAACCAGAAGGAATGATTGCCTAATAATACAATGAATGCACCAGTTTGAGATACACAAGGAACGCTTAAAGTAACTAATATAGAGATAATTTTACGCTCTTTTAACGTTGTAGCAGCCCTAGTACCTAAAATAGCTGGAACGGCACAACCGTATCCTAGAAAAATAGGGATAATGTTACCACCTTGTAATCCTATTTTCTTCATAAAACCGTCTACCAAAATACCTAAACGGGGCAATAAACCACTATCTTCTAAAATTGATAAAATAAAATAAAATAATAATACATAAGGTAAAACTAATGCAATAGGCCATTCTACCCCCTTAATTAAAACGCCGAAATCTCCCACTAAAATATTACTAAAGATTGTAAGGTCTATGATTGAGCCAATAGTGTTTTGGATGAAACCTAAATTTAAAAATGTATGGACTATGTTTTCTATAAAAGGAATATAAAATCTATTAAATAAAGGTAAAAGGATTACACTTCTTATAGCCTTTCCACCACCAACTACTAAGGCCATTGATACTAAGATAATAAAAGCCATAATTGGTAAACCAGGCCATGGAGTTACAGTTAAATCATCAAGTTTTTCTACTAGTGGTATTTTTCCAGAAACTAATTTTTTTACTTGAACTTGACTGGCAATATATTTAGCTTTTTCCCAATTGTCTTGTCCTATAATTGAAAAGTTGGCTATTCTCTTTTCTTCAATAACTTTAAAGGTAGTTTGTAACACTTTTTTAAGACCTTGCCCTAATACTGCTATTTGGGGAATGACAGGGGCACCTAATAGTTGTGATAGTTTATCTACATCTATTTCTATGCCTTTACGCTTAGCTACATCAAGCATATTAAGTACAAAGACTATTGGTATTTTGTATTCTAAAACTTGAAAAGCTAAGTTTAAATTCCTTTCTAAATTTGTGGAATCTAAAACAAAAATAATGCCATCAGCTCCTTGATTTAGGAAGTCCTTGGCAATTTTTTCTGCTTCAGAGGTCACATCTAGGGAATAAGTACCAGGAACATCAATTAATGTTCCCTTTTTATCATTAAATGAAATTGTACCTATAGTATAAGTAACTGTTGTACCTGGATAGTTGGCTGCTAGGGCATCTAAACCGGTTAATTTGGAAAAAATAACGCTTTTTCCCACATTGGGGTTACCCATTAACAGTATTTTATATTTATAATTATCTGATGCCATTTATATTGCCTCCTTGATTTCTTCAAGTTCTTGGATGATAATATTTTCCGCTATTGATTTATCTATAGCTACTTTTCTATCATCAATTTGAATAATCATTGGCCCGCCAAAGGGTTGTTTAACTTTACATAAAAAACACTTACCTTTTCTTACTCCTAATGCTTCTAAAAGGGTATTTGAAGGAGTATTTATTATAACACCACGGCAGTTAGTTTTCATGTTATATAGACACATTAAGCATACCTCCTTAATGAAAAAATTCACAATAGTTTGGAAGGAATGAAAATCATTCTCACTTTCTATTGTAAGTAATCTGTAATTAAAAGTCAATAATAATTTATTGAGTTTATAAGTATACAAGCTTATATTTTTTTGCTAAAATTAAAACATAAATTTTTAAGGTTTAGGTAAAATTGTATTAATAAAATAATTATATTTTGGGGGGGTTACAATGATAGAATTACAAAAAATGATTTCTGTTTTAGAGGGTGTAGAAACTTTAAACTATAATAATATTTTAGTTAAAGGCATTGCTTATCATACTGATAGGGTGGAAGAGGGATATCTATTTGTCTGTATTAAAGGATATCAAACAGATGGACATTTCTATGCTCAAAAGGCTGTAGAGAAGGGGGCTAGTGTACTAATTGTAGAAAAATTTATAAAAGGTATTGATGTCCCTCAAATTAAAGTATTAAATAGTAGAAAAGCCTTAGCACAAATAAGTGCTTTGTTTTATGGATATCCTTCAAAGGATATGGTAATGATCGGTGTTACTGGTACAAATGGTAAAACTACTACTAGTTTTTTAATAGATAGAGTTTTACAAAAAGCTTATGGTAAAACTGGGCTTATAGGTACTGTTATTGTAAAAAATGGAGATTCTTATATTCCTGCTGAACTTACAACCCCTGAATCATTAGATCTGCAAAGATATTTATGGGAAATGAAAGAAAATAATATAAAATATACTACTATGGAAGTTTCTTCCTCAGGATTAGATTTAAATAGAGTAGATACTATAGATTATAAAATTGCAGTAGTTAATAATATTTCGAGGGATCATATAGATCTTCATGGATCATATGAGAATTATGTCAATGCTAAGAAAAAATTAGTAAAGAATTTGAAAGCTGATAGTGTAGCTATTTTAAATGGTGACTGTACTGAAAGTTTGAATTTTGGCTTAGAAACTATTGCTCCTAAAATTACCTTTGGTATTAAGAACTCTTTTGCTTCAGTAGTTGCTGAAAGTATAGATCTATCTAAAAGTGAAACATCTTATAGATTAAAAGTTAATGAAACTTTAGTTTTCGATGGTAGAGAAGTACAACCTCAAGAGTTCGAAGTTAAGTTAAAAATTTTAGGTTTACACAATGTATATAATTCTTTAGTGGCAGCTACAGTTGGGTTAATTATGGGTGTTGATATTGCCGATATCCAAAAAGCTCTATATGAGTTTCGAGGAGTTGAAAGAAGGTTTCAGTTAATTTATAACGATGAATTTAAAATCATTGATGATCATTTTGCTAATCCAGGAAATATTAGAATAACTCTAGATACAATCAAAAAAATGAGTTACAGTCAATTTTCATTGGTTTATGCAATAAGGGGTAGTAGAGGAGTTACTGTGAATAGCGAAAACGCTAGGGTAATAGCAGAAAACAAAGAACTTTTTGGCTTGAAAAATATTATTTTAACTACAAGCAATGATTATGTTGGTAAGAAGGATTTAGTTACTGATGATGAATTAAATTGTGTAATTAAAATTCTAGAAGAAGGGGGTATAAAGACCCAAGTCTACCCTAATTTAGAAGAAGCTATTAAAAGGGCAATAGATTTTGCTCAGAAAGATTCCTTGATTTTGTTAGGGGGTTGTCAGGGGATGGATTATGGAGCAAAGATTGCCTTAGATTACATTTACCAAAAGATAGTTTCAAGGCAAAAACTATCAGTAAAAAAACTTAAAGAATTAAAAGAAAAGATTTATGAGCCTTTAAAGGATAGAGTTGCAGGAATTTAAAAAAAGGGATAAAGAGGTGATTTACCTTTTTATCCCTTTTAATATTGTCTTTAATTCATTATAGTGAAATGTAGTAGATAATATTAAGGTAATAGTGAAAATAAAAGTTGTAATTATGATATTCATAATACTAATTAATGGATCAAAACTAGATACATTTAGAAAAAGTATTGAAATTTTGTATGATGTATATATGGCCAAAAAGGGTTTAATAAACCAATCTATAATGTTAAAGGGAATAAATACTACTGAGCGAATAGTTGCAAAGTCGATTATAAATGCTAATAAATTTACCACTACAAAAGTATAAGCAGCGCCGATGATACCGTATCTACTGACAGAAAACAATAATAATATTAGATTGGCTACAGTAAGAATTATTAAATTACGGAGAGCTAATCCCGGTTTTCCTAGTCCTTGAAGAATAGAAGTGAAGATTTGTTGTGGGTAACAAAATACAGTACTATATGCTAAAACGGCTATGATGTATTGGACTTTTTGATAGCCAAATATTAAATAGGGGAGTTGGCCACTATATAGCTTAAAAATTAATGCTACAAAAAAACCTAAGACTATAGTAAATTTTGTTGCTAAAGTTACTCTGTTTCTTAATAAATTTAGGTTAGAAGTGGTTAAGGCTTCAGAAACTCCTGGAATTAAACTTAAGGCAATTGGAAAAGTAAAGACAGTGGGGAAAAAAACTAAGGGTAAAGCCATTCCTGAATAATATCCTAATGATTCCACTGCATATTCCTTAGTTGCTCCACCTAACATCATAGCCCTAGGGATTAAGATGGTGCTAAGGGAATAGTTTATAGTAGAAATTAAGCTACCAAAACCAATGGGAATAGCTAAAAAAATAAGTTTTTTTAGCAATATTCTACTTGGCATAGTTTTTTTATAACTATATTTTTCCCTTTTTCTTTTTAAAAAGAAAATCATTAATATTATAAGACCAGTTATTTCTGCCAGTCCCATACTTACAATAATTCCAGAAGTGGCTGCCCCAATTCCTCTATTTAGCAATGGTATTATGATCAAAGGAATAAAAAGGATTCGCAGTACTTGTTCTGATACTTGGGAAATGGCTGTAGGTAGCATAAATTTATTTCCTTGAAAATACCCTTGGAATACTCCTGATATCGAAACTGATATGATGGCAATGGTTAACAATCTAAAAGGTAGGATTAGACGATGATCATTAAATATATAATTTGCCAGCTGTGGAGCAAAGAAAATGAGAAAAATACAAATTATAGAAGAAGAGAAGAGTACAAGTATGAGGGAAATTCTTAAATTTTTCCTTGCATTGTTATAATCCCCTACGGCTAAAAATTCTGATGTCAACTTAGAAACACCTTGGGAGAGTCCTGCCGTTGATAAAGTTAATGCTATTAAAAATACAGTAAAAGTCATTTGATATAAGCCTAACCCTTGAGGACCTACAGTTCTTGATAAGATCGTTTGATAGATTAAACCTAAGAACCGGGCAATCAAGCTGGCAACCATTAACATAAATGTTTGTTTAACTAAAGATGATTTTGACATAATTTCACCCCATAACAAAAAGAGGAATTAACATATTAGTGTTGAATTATATAAATATATATTGTCAAGGGGTGGAAAATAATGCTTGAAATCTACGATATTTTTGGTAATCAACTAGGTTTAATTGTAGGGGAATATGAAAAAGAGTTATTAGTTTGGTTAGGCCAACATTCTATTGAGGAACTTCCTAGGGAGTGTTTTGATTTTGACCAAATAGAATTAAAATGTGCAAAAAATATGCATTTAGTTAATAAAGAACAGAAATTTGATAAAAAATTTTTATATGAAAAACTAAAGATATGGTGGTTAAATAGATATCCCCACTTAGATTTTTCCTATTATTTAGCGGTAACTTATTATAATTTATCTAAAAGGGATTGGACAGGAATTAATATTTTTGAAACGATTGAAAAAGGAGTTTTTATTTTATTAAGTTATAAATACTTAACACCTAGAAAACAATTAACACTAGCTAGGGGAGATTTTCCCAAAGAGTTAGAGGAAGGAAAATACTTAGCCTGTGAAGTTTCTGATCATCCCCATGTCGTTACTTTTGATAAAACTAAATTGTGGGATAATACTAAAAAAGAAAGCGGTATATATACCCAATTATCCCTTAAAAGTGTAGATAAAATTATCTACAGAAAACTACCTTATTTTATTTATGCTAAAAAAGGTGATAAGCTTTTGTTGGAGATTACCGATAACGATAAAGTACCATCAGTTTTTGTCAATGGTATTAAGTATAGTTTCATTCAATAATATTTATGAAAAAAATTGTTAAAATAAAAAGGAATTACTGAATAAATGGAGAATAATATAATAATGATAACCATTATTAGGAGGTGTTTTTCATGGCAGTTTTTAAATGTTCTCAATGTGGATATGAGAAAGAAGGGCGTTGTAAACCTAGAAAGTGCCCTGAATGCGAAGGACAAGGAACTTTTGAAAAGGTAGAATAAAAGAAGTGGCCTCTTTTTTGAGGTCACTTCTTTGTTACTGAGGAGTTAGCGTTTTTTCATGACTTTTCCTAACATAAAAGCTACAATGGGAACTAGAAAATTCATCCAAGGCTTTTTACGTTTCTTTTTTGTGAACATGAAAAATCCCTCCTCTTAATTAGTTTCCTATAAGGGAGGGTAATTTATACTAACGTTATTTAGTTAAATAAGCATAAAGTAAATTAAAAGTAGCGGATAGGGCATCTTTATGGGTTCGTTCATAACCATGGGAATTTGCTACACCAGGGCCAATTAATCCTGCCTTGATATTATGACCTGCCCTAAGGGCTGCACTGGCATCAGAACCATAATAAGGGTAAATATCAATTTTATAAGGGATATTTAATTTTTCGCAGATAGATACAAATTCTCTTCGTAAATTTAAATCGTAAGGTCCACTAGAATCTTTAGCGCAAATTGAAACATGGTGTTCAGAACCCTGTTGATTTCCACCAACAACACCCATATCAACGGCTATAATTTCTGTGGTATCAGTTGGTATACCACTAGAACCATGGCCTACTTCTTCATAATTACTAATCAAGAAATGAACTCTGTTTTTCAAAGGAGTATTATTTTCTAGAAGATCTTTGAGCAATGTTAGGATAACTGCAACTCCCCCTTTATCATCTAAGTGTCTACTTTTAATATATCCAGAGGGAGTTATTACTGTTCTAGGATCAAAGGATACAAAATCCCCCACCCTTATACCTAATTTCTCAACATCTTCTTTATTCATTACCTTTTCATCTAATCTTACTTCTAGTGTTGATTGATCCCTTACAGTCTTAGAAGTTTCACTACCAAAAACATGGGTAGAACCTTTAGTGAGAACAATAGTTCCTGTGAATTCCTTTTCAAAGCTATGTACGATACAGTTTTCTCCTTCAATGCTATTCCAATCATAGCCACCAATTTGGGTAATTTCTAAATTACCATTTCCTTTAATTGAATTAACCATAGCTCCTAATGTATCAATATGACCTGATACTGTAATTACTTTTTCATTTTCCGTACCATCTAGGGTTATTATTAGTCCACCTTTTTGATTCTTGGTTATAGTTATGTTGGGATATGAACTAAATTGATCTATAATATACTGGATAATTTTTTCTGTATTTCCCGTTACTGAAGGAATTTGTAATAACTCTACTAAAATTTTTAATAAAAATTTTTCTCTAGAAAACATTTTTCCCACCTCCACAATTTAAATATATATTATCATAAAAATTCCAAAAAGTCTGCTAGCTAATAAAAAAATTAAACCCGACCATATTATTTTGCTGGTTAGGTTTAATAATCATCGGGATGATTTTTGATAGTAGGTTTAAAAAAACTTCTTTGATGACAGTGGGTTGCCCTTTTTACTTTGTTTATAAAAAGATGGTCAAAATCAAAGAGTTCACCAAATTCTGTGTAATTGTAGTTGTGATAACTCATTTCTTTAAATTTATTTTTAAATCTATTTAAGTGGATTCTGAAGGGTTTCATTTAACTACCTCCAATAGTTTGTTACTTATATTTTTTTGTAAAATCTATAAATTTATGCAGAGATTTTTGTAACATAAAAAGCATTTTAAAAGGGAAGATTATTTATAGGTAATTGATTGGAGGGTAGTAAAATGCAAGTTTTTTTTAGAACGGTAATTTTATATTTAGCTGTATTATTTATGATGAGGTTAATGGGTAAAAGGGAAATTGGTCAACTTTCCCTTTTTGATTTAGTAGTAGCTATTATGATTGCTGAGTTAGCAGCTATACCAATGGAAGATACTAGTATCCCTTTACATATGGGGTTATTACCTATAGCTACTTTAGTAGCTGCTGAAATAGTATTATCGTATATTTCTTTAAAAAGTCAAAAAGCCAGGGCATTTATTGAAGGAACTCCGAGTATTATTATTGAGAGAGGCAGAATTTTAAGTGATGAAATGAAAAAACTGAGATATAGTATGACAGATTTGATATCTCAGTTAAGGGAAAAAGATGTAGCAAACATAGAAGATGTAGAATACGCCATTTTAGAAACAAATGGAAAATTAAGTGTTATTTTAAAATCAGATAGAAGACCTTTAACACCTAGGGATTTGAATATAAAACCAAGTTATGAAGGTATTCCAACTCCATTAATTTTAGATGGAGTAATTCAAGTTGAAGGATTAAAACGGATTAACAAAGATGAAAAATGGTTAAGGGATGCTGTTTCTAAATATGGATATAAAACAGAAGATATTATTTTTGCCCATCAAGATGAAAATGGTTCTATCTTTCTTTGTCCTAAACATGTAGAAAAAGAATAAAAGTGCCTTATTGGCACTTTAATATTTGATATTGATGGCGCGCCTACCAGGAATCGAACCTGGGCTCCCGGCTCCGGAAACCGGTGCTCTATCCCCTGAGCTATAGGCGCTAAATCCTTTATAAGTATAACATATTTTAAAATTTTTTCAAGTTACTTTATTAAAAATCGGGCCCCTATTAACATGAGGATCGTACCAACAACCCTCGTTAAATTAATAGGAATCCTTTCAAGGGTGAATATCCCAAAGTGATCTAAGATTACAGCTGTGAGAAGTTGGGCTATTAAAATTATAGATATTCCAAAGGCAGCCCCTGTTTTAGATATGGTGTAAGCAACTCCAACGACAATGAGGACCCCTAAAATTCCACCTAAAAAACTATAATATGGGACATCTTTTAACATTTCAATTTTAGGGAATCTACCCCAAAATATTACTCCTAAAATCGATATTATTAAGCCAACTATATGAACTATCATAGAAGTCTCTATAACTCCAATTTTTTTACCTAAAGCGGAATTAAATGTTCCTTGAAATGTCATAGCCATACCACTTACAGCTGCAATAATTATTGGTAGAAAATTTTTAAAGAAATTCAAAAATAACTCTCCCTTCTGTTGAATTTTAATTTTTTATTCATTATAGTATTATCTAATAAAAGAAAAAATATTATAAGGAGGTATTTAAATGGAAGAAGTAAAAACAAAAGTAATTTGGCAAGGAGAGAAAAAATTTGTAGGAGTTAATCAATATGGTAGTACCCTTGACATGAATTTAGACTTACCAGAAGGTATAAAACCAACTCAAATGGCTTTAATTGCTATAGGAGGTTGTACAGCCATTGATGTAATTAGTACTTTAGAAAAAATGAGACAAAAAGTTATAAGTTTTGAGATTGAAATAGCAGGAGTAAGAAGGGATGAGCATCCAAGGTATTTTGAAGAAATTACATTGGTATATAAATTTAAAGGAGAGTTAGATCCTCAAAAAGTGGAAAAGGCGATAAAACTTTCAAAGGAAAAATATTGTAGTGTTTCTAATATGTTTGAACCAAAAGCCAAAATAAATTACAAATTTGAAATAGAGAGTTAATAGTTGACATAGTAAAAGATATAAAATAAAATATACATATAATCTATATAGAAATAGTAGAGTAGGTGATAATTTGAAGATATCTGCAAAGGGTGACTATGCTTGTAAAGCTGTATTAGAATTAGCCCTTAATTATCATGAAGGTAAGCCTGTTCAAATCAGTGATATTGCAGAAAGGCAGAATATACCTATAAAGTTTTTAGAACAAATTTTGATCATCCTAAAACAAGGGGGAATTACAAAGAGTAAAAGGGGAGCTGAGGGAGGATATTATTTAGCTAAACCTCCGGAAGAAATCACAGTTGGGGATATAATTTTGTTAACTGAAGGAGCCTTTGTACATGCACCTTGTATTCCCAAAGAAACCAATTGTAAAAATTCCGAAGACTGTATTTTTCGACCAATATGGCAAGAAGTACAAGACAGTATTTACTATATACTTCAAAAGACTAATTTTAAAACTTTAAGTGAAAAAGTAAGAAATAAAGAACAGTTGATGTATTATATATAGAAATTAGGAGGGAAAATATGATTTATTCTAATATTGCCCAGTTAATTGGAAAAACTCCTTTGGTTAAAGTTCAAGATAAAGACTTTAATGCAGAAGTCTTAGTTAAATTAGAATTTTTTAACCCCGGTGGAAGTGTTAAAGATAGGATCGCCTATAACATGATAGAAGAAGGGGAAAGGCTAGGAATTATTAATAAAAATACAACGATAATTGAGCCAACTAGTGGGAATACAGGGATAGGGTTAGCATTAGTTTGTGCTGTTAAAGGTTATAGGTTAATTTTAACAATGCCAGATACTATGAGTATAGAGAGGAGAAAGTTATTAAAAGCCTATGGCGCTGAATTGGTATTAACCCCTGGACAAGAAGGAATGAGGGGAGCTATTAATAAAGCAAACCAACTTAAAGAGGAAATAGAAAATTCAATTATCTTACAGCAATTTATGAATAAAGCAAACCCTGAAATCCATAGAAAAACCACTGCTTTGGAAATTCTTAAAGATACTGAAGGGAAAATAGATATATTTGTAGCAGGAGTTGGTACAGGAGGAACCATTACTGGGGTAGGGGAAGTCTTAAAAGAACACAACCCTAATATTATGGTAGTAGCGGTGGAGCCAAAAGATTCCCCTGTCCTTTCAGGAGGAAAACCGGGTCCCCATAAAATTCAAGGGATTGGAGCAGGTTTTGTTCCTGAAGTTTTAAATACTTCTATAATAGATGAAATCCATCAAGTTCATCATGAAGATGCTTTTTATGAAAGTAGAAAACTAGCAAAAAATTATGGAATTTTAGTAGGAATTTCTTCTGGTGCTGCCTTTCATGTTGCTAAAAAATTGGCTTTAAAACCTGAAAATAAAGGTAAGACAATTGTCGTTATTTTACCTGATAATGGTGAAAGGTATTTGTCAACACCTTTATTTGAGGAATAACATCTATCAATGAAAAGAAGGTGCAATAATGGATCCAGTGGCTTTTAAAATAGGACCTTTAACTATTTATTGGTATGGAATTATCATAGGTGCAGGAATTTTATTAAGTCTTACTGTAGGTAAAATAATTGGTAAAAAAAGGGGAATTCCTAAAGATTTAATAGATGAATTTGTCCTTATAGTGGTACCATTAGCAGTCATAGGTGCAAGGATTTATTACGTATTGTTTAACTTAAATTATTATGATAGTTTTGCAGAAATGATTGCTATTTGGGAAGGTGGTTTAGCAATACATGGAGCTATTTTAGTTAGTATAATTACAGCTATAGTATTTACTAGGCTAAAAAAAATTAGTTTTTGGGATTTTGCTGATATGGGAGCCCCCTGTTTAATTTTAGGGCAAGCTATTGGTAGATGGGGGAATTATGTAAATGGAGAAGCATATGGTGTAGAAACAAATTTACCTTGGGCCATGTATATAGCTGGTGCTTACCGCCATCCAACTTTTCTTTATGAATCCCTATGGAATTTACTGATTTTTGCTTTATTGATATATGTGTATTATAAAGTGAAAGTAAATAAAGGGTCAGTTTTTGCCCTGTATTTAATAGGCTACTCAATTGGAAGATTGTTTATAGAAGGGTTTAGAACAGATAGTTTAATGTTTGGTCCTTTTAGGGTAGCCCAAATAATTAGTATTGGATTCATAATTATAGGTATTGTATTATATTATTTATTAAATAGAAAAAAAGTGGTCTAAAAATGACCACTTTTTATATATTACTTCCTTAGTTGACAAAAATACGAAGAAGGTATATGATATAGGTATATACCATATAGGGGTAGGAGGTTAAAGAATATGGATTGTAATAAAGACTTAATAAGTAGGTTGAAAAAAATTGAAGGCCAGATCCGAGGAATCCAAAAAATGATGGAAGATGAGAGATATTGTGTTGATATATTAACTCAAATTGCTGCTGTAAGATCAGCTATTACTAAAGTTGGAATATTAGTTTTAGAAAAACATACTAAAGGTTGTATTAGTGAAGCTATAAAAAATGATGAACAAGAAGAAAAGATAGCAGAATTAATGCAGGTATTATCAAAATTTTTAAAATAAGGAGGGATATGGAATGGTTACTTTAGAATTAAAGGTTTCAGGAATGAGTTGTAATCATTGTAAAATGTCGGTGGAAAAAGCATTAAAAGAACTAGGGGTTAAAGAAGTTAAAGTAGATCTAGGGGAAGGTAAAGTAATAGTAACTTTTAATGATGCTTTAATATCAAAAGAGGCTATAATCAATGCCGTTGAAGAAGCAGGATATTTAGTATTATAGGAACCTAGAGGGTTCCTATTTTCTCAAAAGGAGGGCTGTTTATGGATATAACTTTAGGTATAGCCTTTTGGGGAGGGATGGTATCTGTTCTTTCTCCTTGCGTTTTTCCCCTTATTCCTAGTTTTTACGCTCAATTAGTAGCTTTTAATCATAAAGGTAAAGGGGTCAATTTAATATTAAATACTATAGTTTTTGTATTAGGGTTTAGTTTAGTTTTTATTTTCTTAGGTGTTAATGCTTCTATTATAGGTAGGGTATTATTTAATTACTTAAGTATTATCAGAAGAATTGGTGGATTTTTTATTGTCCTTTTTGGTTTATCTATGTTAGGGGTTATTCAATTGAACCTTTTTGCAACTACAAAAAAAAGAAAACAAGATGTTGGCGGTATGTTAGGTTCCTTTTTATTTGGTATTTTTTTAGGAACTGGTTGGCTACCTTGTGTAGGTCCAGTATTAGCATCAATTTTAATTTTGAGTACTAATGTAAATACAGTATTAGATGGCGCTATTTTATTATCTGCATATTCCCTTGGATTTGCTATTCCTATAGTAGTTTCAATGATTTTTATGGGGAAAATATTAAAGATAAAAACAATTAATAAATACTTACCGTATTTACACAAGTTAAGTGGATTTATTCTAATTTTAGTGGGGATATTACTGTTTTTTGACTATTTGTCAGTTATATCCCTATGGCTAGTGGGGAGGTTTTAGATTTGAACAAAAAAAGTATTATTATAGTAAGTTTGTTGATAGTGATAACAAGTGTGTTTATAGCTGCTGATCTATTAAAATCTAGAGATAAATTAGATAATACTTTAGAGGATGAAAACTCAATAGTGGCGATAGATATTGGTCAGACTGCTCCTGATTTTACTTTAGTTGATTTAGAAGGGAAATCCCATAATTTATCAGACTTTAGGGGTAAAGTTGTAATGCTAAATTTTTGGAGTTTAGCTTGTCCAGCTTGTTTAAGGGAAATGCCTGATAAGGATCAACTGTACTTACAATATAAGGATAAAGGGTTTGAGATGATTACAATCAATTTAGATAGAGATATTGAATTGGTAAAAAATTATTTATCAAATTTTGAGTATAGTTTTAAAGTTTTACAGGGAACCCCTGAAGTGGCTGGAAAGTATATGGTACGGTTTATACCAAAAACTTTGTTTTTAGATGGAGATGGTGTAATTAGATTTCAACATGTCGGATCTTTGAGCTATGGAGAAATGGTTGAGATAATTGAAGAAATAGGCTTACCAATAGATTAAAGCATGATTTACTAGGTAAATCATGCTTCAGTTTGTAGACAAAGTCATTTTTTAAAGGCTGTGGTAATTAAACATTCTAACAAAGTTTTGCGTCGAGATTTAAGGCTTCTATCTAAAAGGAAGAAGG
>NZ_FOIF01000005.1:19057-92891 GCF_900111575.1 Anaerobranca gottschalkii DSM 13577
TCCATGGCTCAATAGAGCTTTCGGAACGTCCTGTTCCTCACCCCTTCTTCCTTTTATCTAATCAGCTCTTAAATCTATCTCCTCAACTTAATCGTATCTTAGTTTAATTACCACAGCTGATGATGACTTTGTCTATAGTTTATCTTCAGTCTTAGCATGATTTACTGGATAAATCATGCTTTTTTGTTCTATTAGGATCTTTTTGTAAATAAATATATATAAAAAGATCTGGGAGGGAAAAAAATGGCACAATATTATTTTGCAGTAATCCACTTAACAAAAAAGAAGATAATGACCTATTGTATATTATTTTTAATTGCTATCATATTATTAGGGTTAATTATTAACTTTACATCCAATAAAAGTAATAATGAAGTGTATATTAAAATTGAATTTGAAAGAATAATCGAAAATACTCAAAAAGATATAGAGGTAGATAGTCTTTTTCCCCAATATTTTATTGCTGGAGGCGTAAACTACGATAATAGTATTTTAGAAAAACATAACATTGAAGCTATAAAGGAAAATAACATCAACCATTTTGAGAAAATAGGAATATATACAATTTTAGCTGATGTTATAGAAATTAAATATTTCCCAGAAAAAAGTCTAGCACAAGTGGTAGTTGAAGAAAAAAGTGAAGGGTATAACTTGGTAAGCTTTGATAAAAGTGTTTTAAAAGAAGGGATTATAACTTATGAATTTGTAAATAAAGAAGGGAAAAGGTTGTTAGTAGAGGAAGATTACATATATTCTATACCTATAAAATTTGTTGTACTCGATGAAGGAGATAAATATATCTCTAATTCAATTTTAGAAAAGTTTGTTATAGTTGATAATCAAGTAAAACCTATTTTAGCTGAGGAAGGTTATAATTTAGAGATTTTAGAAGGGGTTAATAAAGATGAGGAAATTTCAATCTATATCTTTGGTGGATATGTCGAAACAGTTCAAAAACAAGGAGATAATATTAGGATATATTTTAATGAATCAGCAGGGTATCAGTTGATTAAATTCGATATAAATAACTTAAAAGCAGGACAAAATTTTATCAGATTCATTAGGGAAAGGGATTTAAAAGAAATAGAAATTTTAAGTTTTTGGAAAAATTCACCGTATAAATAGGATGGAAAAAGGTAATACTAGAATAAAATTAAAATACAAAAATTTTTAATAAAAAAGGATTTTCAGTATTTTTGGAGAATATACTATAATAACGAAAAATAGAACAAATTTTAAGGGAGGCGGTATGATGAATACTGTGGATGTCATCGAATTTATATGTTTAGGTTGTGGTTTACAAGGGATGACCCACCTGGAGAATAAGTTTGAATGTCCTAAGTGTGGTCAACGGGTAATTAGTACAATAAAAGAAAGTGATGCCTCCGAAGTAGTAGTGTAGAAAAGTTATAAAAATAGAAGGATTTTATTTCCAGCCCTGATGGGCTGGTTTTCTTTTTTATTAAAAATATTTTTTTAAAAAAGCAGGATTTTTATAAAATGGGTAGAAAGTATAATTAAGTGGTGAATTGTGGAGGAAAGTGGGGGTGATAACTGTGTTTTTAGGTGAATACCAACATAGTATTGATGATAAAGGCAGAGTTATTATCCCTGCTAAATTCAGAGATAGTTTAGGGAAAAAATTCATTGTTACCCGTGGATTGGATAATTGCCTATTTGTTTATCCAGAAGGGGAATGGGCTATTATGGAAGAAAAATTAAAAAAGCTTCCCCTAACTAAAGGAGATGCTAGGGCCTTCGTCCGTTTTTTCTTTTCAGGAGCTACTGAATGTGAATTAGACAAACAGGGAAGAATATTAATTCCACAAAATTTAAGGGATTTTGCTCAGATTAATAAAGATTGTGTAATTATTGGGGTATCTAATAGGATTGAGATATGGAGTAAAGAAAATTGGGAAAAATATAGTTTAGATGCAGAAGAATCCTTTGAGGAAATAGCAGAAAAAATAGTGGATTTCGACATATAGTCGTTATTTAGGAGGTTAAAATGGAATTTAAACATACTACTGTACTACTGAAAGAAACAATAGACGGTCTAGAAGTTAAAGAAAAGGGAATTTATGTTGATTGTACTTTAGGGGGAGGAGGACATACTAGAGAAATCTTTTCTAGGGTTAATGGGAACTGTACTGTTATTGGTATTGATCAAGATCAAATAGCCCTTGATTATAATATAAAAAAATTTGCAGAACTAGGTAAAAGGTTTATACCGGTAAAAGGAAATTTTGCAGATATCGACCTTTATCTAGAAAAATTAAATATTGATGGTATTGATGGTTGTGTATTTGATTTAGGGGTATCATCACCTCAATTAGATATACCAGAGAGGGGTTTTAGTTATAATCATAATGCCCCTTTAGATATGAGGATGAGTCAAGATGCTAAATTAACAGCAAAAGAGATAGTTAATGGCTGGTCAGAAGAACAGCTCTTTGAAATAATTTCAGAGTACGGTGAAGAAAAATGGGCAAGGAGAATTGCAAAATTTATCGTAGAAAATAGGCCAATTTATACAACATTTGAACTGGTAGATGTAATTAAAAAAGCAATTCCAAAAGGGGCCAGAGAAGATGGACCTCATCCTGCTAAAAGAACTTTTCAAGCTATAAGGATTGCAGTCAATGATGAACTTGGAGTACTAGAACGGGGCCTTAAAAAAGCGATTGAATTGTTAAAACCTAAAGGGAGGATAAGTGTAATAACTTTTCATTCTTTAGAAGATAGGATTGTGAAAAACATTTTTAAAGAAGCTACACTAGATTGTCTATGTCCTAGGGAATACCCAATTTGTGTTTGTAATCATAAAAGAAAACTTAGGTTAATAACTAAAAAGCCTATAGTTCCGTCTAAAAAAGAATTAGATCAAAACCCTAGGGCAAGAAGTGCAAAATTGAGGATAGCTGAACGAGTATAAAGTTCTAAAGATTAGGGGGTTAGAATACATTATGGTAGCAGTTAAAAAAGAAAGGGTTAATTACCAATATCTAAAGCCCAATTTTGAAGGGGAAAAGGGAAGGCAGGCAAAAAAATTAACTTTAAGTCCTGTGGTTAAAACAGGTTTGCTAATTTTAGCTTTAGTGGCAATGGGTATAACAATTATTTACAGAAGTTCAGTTATTAATAGCTATAACTTAGAGTTGCAAAGTAAAAAAAGATTCTATAATAATTTGATGGATGAGAAATACCATTTACAACTAGAAGTAGCGAGATTGAGTTCTATAGCGAGAATTGATAAAATAGCCACAGAGCAATTGGATTTGCGTCCTCCCAAGCCGGAACAGATAGTAATAATTAATACTTCTAATTGGAGTGATAATGGTAATTAACCTCAAAGTGGGGGAATTTGGATGAAAGAAGGAGTATCAAATTTACAAGTTAGAAAAAGACTTTTAGAAACTTTTATGATTTTTACCTTTTTCTTCCTAGTGTTAATGGTAAGATTATTTTGGATACAATTTCTTAAAAGTGAGGAATATTTAAATAAAGCGCAAAATCAATGGACCCGAAGTTTAATAGTACAACCTCAAAGGGGACAGATATTTGACAGGAATGGTCAGTTGTTAGCGGGAAGCGCCAGTGCGGAAACTATTGTAGTAATCCCGTCGATGGTCAGAGATGCTGAGAAGAAAAGGCCGGGACTTATCGATGAGATGGCTGTAAATTTAGCTGCCATTTTAGATATGGAAGTAGAGACAGTTAAAGATAGATTGACTAGAAATGCTTCACAAGTTTATCTTAAAAGAAAAGTTGAAGATGAAGTTGCACTAAAAGTTGTAGAATTAAATTACCCTGGTATTAGAACAACAGTGGAATCTAAGCGTTTTTATCCAAATGGTAATTTGGCCAGTCATATATTAGGTTTTGTAGGGATTGACGAAGGGTTAGAAGGTATAGAGTTTCAATATGAAAATGAATTAAAGGGTAAACCAGGTAACATAGTATATCAATCTGATGCAAGGGGTAGAGAAATACCTGGAGGAATTCAACAATATATTCCACCTCAAGATGGTTTAGATATAGTTTTAACTATAGATAGTAGAATTCAGAATATTATTGAACGGGAACTAACTAAAGCTATGATTAACCACGCTCCATTATCTGCTGCTGCTATAGCAGTTAATCCTCATACAGGGGAAATTTTAGGGATGGCAAGTATGCCTAATTTTGATCCTGGGAACTATGGATTATATCCCCAGAGCAATTGGAGAAATCCTTTGATAACTAGTAGTTTTGAGCCCGGATCTACATTTAAAATTATAACTTTAGCAGCAGGTTTAGAAGAAAATGTTTTTTCTATATATGATACTTATTACTGTGATGGATATTATGAAGTGGCGGGAAGAAAATTAGGTTGTTGGACTAGATACCGTGGAGGCCATGGACTTCAAACTTTTATAGAAGTAACAGAAAACTCATGTAACCCAGGGTTTATAGAACTGGGAATGCGTTTGGGGAAAGAAAAACTATTTCAGTACATTCACGGTTTTGGTTTTGGGAAAAGAACAGGTATAGATTTACCTGGTGAGCAAACAGGGATTTTATTTGATATTAATAGTCGTTATTTTAGTTTAGTTGATCTAGGAGTATCAGCTTTTGGTCAAGGTAATGCTGTGACCCCTATTCAACAAATTATGGCTGTTTCTGCTGTTGTTAATGGTGGTACATTAATGAAACCTTATATAGCTAAAGAATTTTATGATCAAGACGGGCAATTAGTTAAAGAAAATAAACCTACAGCAATAAGGAGAGTAATTTCTGAAGAAACTTCCAAAGAATTAGTCCATATACTAGAAAGTGTTGTGATCAATGGATCAGGAAAGTTTGGGGCAGTACCGGGCTATAGGATTGGTGGTAAAACGGGGACAGCTCAGAAAATTAGTCCTACTGGTGGCTATCTTCCAGGTAAATTTATATTATCCTTTATAGGTTTTGCTCCTGTGGAAGATCCTCAAGTGGTACTATATGTAATGGTAGATGAGCCTAGCATTGGACCACAATGGGGATCACAAGTAGCTGCTCCAATTTTTAGAAATATAATGGGGGATATTTTAAAGGTACTAAATGTAAAGCCCAATAATGCAGAAATAGAACAGGAGCCGCCTAAGTTAGGAATAATCCCTAATTTGCGAAATCAAACTATTGATGAAGCTATAGGGACATTACAAATTAGTGGTTTTAACCTTCAAATAGAAGGGGAAGGGGAATATATTATTGCTCAAACACCAAAAGCTGGAATTCAAATGCCTATTAATTCAACTGTAATTGTTTATACTAGTAACAGTCAAACTGCAGATTTTGAAGAAGTGACAGTTCCAGACCTTAAAGGAAAATCTCTCAAGGAAGTAAAAGACCTCTTAGGACTATTAAATTTACAAGTAGAAATTAAGGGAAGCGGGATAGCGGTAGATCAAAGGCCTAAAGCAGGAGAAAAAGTCAAAGCTAATACAACAATTGTAGTGGAGTTTGCACCACTGGTACGCTAGGGTTGAGGTTTCCTCAACCTTTTTTTAAGATAGTGGAAAAAATAGTTTTCTTTGGTTTATAATAAATAAGAACCTAGCTTTGTAAAAGGAAATTATGTCAGAGAATCAAGGAGGATATACTATGAAAATTAATGAATTATTATCTGGGCTCAGATTTGTACAAACAGATATTGCAAATATTGATATTGAAGGGATTTGTATTGATTCTCGTTTAGTAAAATCCGGTGATCTTTTTATAGCTGTTAAAGGAGCAACATTTGATGGACATGATTTTATAATTCAAGCTTTAGATAAGGGGGCAAAGGCTGTAGTTATTAATTATTCATATTTAGATAAAATACCTCAAAAGATAAAAGATAAAGTTGTTGCTGTAAAAGATACATCTAAGGCATTAGGGTTGTTAGCTGCTAAATTTTATGGTTATCCAACTCAAAAGTTAAATGTTATTGGAGTAACAGGAACAAACGGAAAAACTACTGTTACCCACCTTATTGGTAAATTATTAGGTTTTAATAATAAAAATAAAGTTGGGATATTAGGAACAACTGGATATGTTTTTGATAATAAAATTTATGAAGCTAAAAACACTACCCCTAATCCCCTAATTATCCAAGATTTTTCCCATAAGATAGTGAAAGAGAATGGTCAATATCTTGTTATGGAAGCATCTTCCCATGGAATTATAAATAATAGGCTTAATGGAACTGAATTTGACATTGCAGTTTTCACCAATATTACTCAAGATCATTTGGATTTTCATAAAACCTTTGAAAATTATCGTTTGGCAAAGGGATTGTTTTTAACTTCCTTAGGAACCTTTGGTTTTAAAAATAATAAGAGTAAATACATAGTTATAAACGCCGATGATCCTAACAGTGAATATTTTCAATCAGTAAGTTTATGTGAAGTTTTGACTTATGGTATAAATAAAGATTGTGATGTAAAAGCTGAAGATATTATAACAACTGTTAATGGTTCTAAATTCAAGCTACAGACCTGGTTGGGTAGTATAATTATAGAAACAAATTTAATTGGACATTTTAGTATTTATAACTGTTTAGCTGCTATAAGTGTTGCTATTCTAGAGGGTATGTCTTTACAAGAAATCAAAGAAGCTTTTAAATGTATTACTGGAGTACCTGGCCGTTTTGAAGTATTAAAAAGCTCAGGGGATTATACAGTTATTGTAGATTATGCCCATACCCCTGATGGTTTAGAAAATGTTCTTCAAACTGCTTCACTAATTAAAGAAAATCGTATTTTATTAGTATTTGGTTGTGGTGGAGACAGGGATAGAGGAAAAAGACCATTAATGGCTGAAATTGCTGAAAAATACGCAGATTTTTCAATTATCACTAATGATAATCCGAGGGGAGAAAAACCAGAAAAAATTGCTGAAGATATAATAAAGGGATTCAGTAAAAAAAATTATCAAGTTATACTTGATAGAAGGGAAGCTATAAAAAGAGCTATTACCATTGCAGACAAAGGGGATATAATTCTAATTGTAGGGAAAGGCCACGAAAATTATCAGATCATAGGAGATGAAATTATTGAGTTTGATGATAAACAAGTAGCTTATGAACTTATGAAGGAGATTGAGGAAAAATGAATTTAACAACTTCTGTTATTGCTAAATATGTTAATGGTATTAAGTTATCTTCTAGAGGGGAATTGACGATAACCAGTTGTGTAATTGATAGTAGGAAAGCAGTTTCTAATAGTCTTTTTATTCCCTTTAAAGGTGAAAGGGTTAACGGCTATGACTTTATAAAAAATGCTGTTGAAAATGGAAGTAGCTGTATTTTTATAGAAGATGAAAAATATTTTAATCCTGAATTGCCATGTGAATTTATATTAGTTAAAGATAATGTTATAGCATTACAACAACTAGCTAGTAATTATCGTGATGGTTTAGATTTGAAAGTTATTGGTGTTACAGGTAGTAATGGAAAAACAACAACTAAAGATTTAGTAGCAACTGTAACTAGTGTGAAGGGAAAAACATTGAAAACTCAAGGAAACTTAAATAATCATTTGGGTTTGCCGTTGACATTACTTAACTGTGATGAAAGTCATGAATTTGCTGTATTAGAAATGGGAATGAGTCAATTGGGGGAAATAGATGTATTATCTAAAATTGCTAAACCTGATATAGGAATAATTACAAATATAGGGGAATCACATTTAGAAAATTTAAAAACAAAGGAAAATATAGCTAAAGCAAAGGGGGAAATATTTAATCATTTAAATCCCGAGGGGATAGGTGTCTTGAATGGAGATGACCCTTACCTTAAGGATTTAATAAATACTTTACCAAAAGTAATTACATATGGTTTAAGGGAATATAATCAATTATATGCAAAAAATATTCACAGAGTAGGTAATAGTACAGTATTTCAGGTTAAAGGTTTAGGAATTGATGAAACTATACATTTACCTTTACTTGGAGAACATAATGTATATAATTGTTTAGTAGCTATTGCAGTAGGATTGAATTTTGGTATTGATATTAGTGATATTAAACAAAGTCTTTTAGATCTTCAACTAACAGGAATGAGAACTGAAATATTATCATTAAAAGAAATAACTTTAATAAATGATTGTTATAATGCCAGTGAAACATCTACCAAAGCTGCTCTAAGAGTATTGGAGGATTTAGGTAAAGGAAAAATTAAAATAGCTTTTTTAGGGGATATGTTGGAGCTAGGAGATTATACTGAACAAGCCCACTTTAATGTTGGAAAACAAGCAGCTTTAATAGGTGTGGGGAAAATAATAACAGTAGGACAGTATGGAAAATATATCAAAAGTGGTGCGTTAAATGGAGGTTTTAATGGAGAATTTTTATCTTTTGCTAATTCTCAACAAGCAAAGGAATATGTTAAGGATATAATAATACCTGGAGCAACGGTTTTGGTTAAAGGATCTAGAGGAATAAGAATGGAGCAGATCGTCGAAAAAATTAAGGAGGAGTTTTAATGGAAGAAAGAATTTTGTTATATACTGCTTTAACATCTTTTTTAGTAGCGATAATTTTAACACCTATTTTAATCCCATTTCTTACCAGATTAAAAGTAGGGCAAAGTATTAGGGAAGATGGTCCTAAAAGGCATTTAGTAAAAAAAGGTACTCCTACCATGGGAGGACTTGTATTTTTGATTTCTAGTTTTATAGGGGTTCTTATATTTGCTCCAAAGGAGTCGTCAGTATATATTGCTTTAATAGCAACTTTTGGATATGGTATAATAGGATTTTTAGATGACTACATTAAAGTAGTCTTAAAAAGATCTCTAGGTTTAAAAGCTAGGGAAAAGTTATTAGGGCAAGTAATAGTTGCTACAATTATCTTTCTTTTATTAATTAATATAAATCACAGCACAATTGTGAAGGTTCCTTTTATCGGAAATATAGATTTTGGTTATTTTTACCTGCCATTTATTTTGTTCATTATGCTAGGGACTAGTAATGCTACTAATTTAACTGATGGATTAGATGGATTATTAGCAGGAACATTTGTCTTTTCTATTTCTGGAATTTTTTATATAGCTATTACTCAACAACAAATAGGTTTGGCAATTTTTTGTATAGCTTTATTAGGTGGGGTACTAGGGTTTTTAGTTTATAATGTAAATCCAGCTAAATTATTTATGGGAGATACAGGTTCTTTAGCGTTAGGAGGGGCTTTAGTAGTAACAGCAATTTTAACAAAAACGGAATTTTTATTGGTACTATTAGGTGGTATCTTTGTAATAGAAGCATTATCTACCATCATTCAAGTAATATCCTTTAAAACAACTGGTAAAAGGATTTTTAAAATGTCACCAATCCACCATCACTTTGAGCTGTTAGGTTGGTCGGAATGGAAGATTGTTTTGACCTTTTGGTCCGTGCAATTGTTATTTTCTATTTTAGCTATAGGAATATGGTATTTTTATTATTAGGTAAGGGGTGTTAATGTGGAATTCAAAGGTAAGTATATTTTAATTGTAGGAGCAGGTAGAACAGGGATAGGGATTGCTAAAGTACTACATGATTTAGGGGCTAAAGTGATAGTGAATGACGGAGGAGAAGAAAGTAAACTAGAAAAGGATCTAAGTATTTTAAAGAGTTTGGGTATTGAATATGTCGTAAGTAAACATCCTTTTGAATTACTCCATCCAAAGCCAGAATTTATAGTTAAAAATCCAGGGATTTCATTGGAAATCCCCTTTATTCAATATGCTTTATCTTTAGGTATTCCTGTAATTTCTGATATTGAGTTAATAAATTCTTTGAACACTGCTCCTTTAGTGGCTATTACTGGAACAAATGGAAAAACAACTGTTACTAGTTTTATAGGACATCTATTTGCTAAAGCTAATTACAAAGAGGCAGTTGGAGGTAATATAGGAATATCTATTGCAGAATCAATCTATAAAAAGGATTTAGATATCATTATAGCTGAAGTGAGTAGTTTTCAATTAGAATGTACTTTTAATTTTAAACCATACGTATCTGTGATAACCAATTTTTCCCCAGATCATTTAGATCGCCATAAAACCTTTGAAAATTATATTAATCAAAAGAAAAAGATCTTCTTAAATCAAGATGATAATGATCATACTGTTTTAAATTTTGACAACAAAATTTGTAGGGATATCTCAAGTGAGACAAAGGGAAATCTTTACTGGTTTAGTGCAGAAAGGGAAGTGCCTCAAGGGGCGTATATTGAGGGAAATGATATTTATTGGAAAAGAGGTAGTTATAAAGAACTGATTTGTTCTGCTGAAATAATTAATATCTTAGGAAATTTCAATAGAGAAAATATTTTGGCAGGAGTAATAGTGGGGAAAATATTTAATTTGTCCAATGAAGTTATCACTGAAGGTATACGAACCTTTAATGGTGTGGAACACCGTTTGGAGTTTGTTGGGGAAATAAATGGTGTGAAATATTACAATGACTCTAAAGCTACAAATAGTGATTCTACTATTAAGGCATTAGAAGCTTTCAAAGAGCCTGTAACTCTTCTTTTGGGAGGTTATGATAAAGGAGAAGATTTTTGGGCATTAGTTCAAAAAGTTAAAGAAAAATGTAAAAAAGTCATTCTTTTTGGTGCAACTGGTGAAAGAATTAGAGGGTTTTTGAATAAAGTAGAGTATAGGAATTACTATCATGTAAAAACCTTTGAAGAAGCTGTATTTTTAGCAAAGGAAAAAGCAAATCCAGGGGAAATTGTCCTTCTATCTCCAGCTTGTGCTAGTTGGGATGAATTTCAAAATTTTGAGCAAAGGGGTAGATTCTTCAAAGAGTTAATTTATAGGTAAGGGTGTGAGAAAATGAAAAGAAAGGGACCACCAGATTCCACACTAATTATAGTCACTTTTATTTTACTTGGGATTGGCCTAGTAATGGTCTTTAGCGCTAGTTATCATCAGGGGCTGAACAGATTTAATGATAGTTTACATTTTATTAAATTACAATTAATTTATGCTGTAATAGGCCTTATTGCCATGTACGTTACCTCTAATTTTAACTTTTGGCAGTGGAAAAGATTTATAATCCTTTTCTTCTTCTTAAACTTTATTTTATTAGGTGTAGTGTTAATTCCAGGGATTGGAGTGGAAATTTACGGTGCAAGAAGGTGGCTTAATCTAGGTTTTATGCGTTTTCAACCTTCTGATTTTACTAAATTTGCTTTAATCCTCTTTGCTGCTAATTATATGACCAAAACGGAAAGGCTGACAAAATTTTTCTCAGGAATTGTTCCTTTATTACTTGTAGTGGGATTATCTTTAGGTTTAATTATGTTACAACCTGATTTAGGAACCACTGTAGCTATAGGTGGTACAATCGGTATTATGCTTTTTGCAGCGGGGGCTAAAATGAGTCATTTGTTATTTTTAATTTCCTTAAGTTTACCAGCTGTTATATATTTAATCTTTTCTGCAGATTATCGTTTAGCTAGGATATTTAGTTTTTTAGATCCTTGGGCTGATCCAACTGGCAGCGGTTGGCAAATTATTCAGTCATTATATGGTATAGCAGGAGGGGGGTTGTTAGGAGTCGGTCTTGGTAATAGCAGACAAACGACAGGTTTTTTGCCAGAACCACAAAATGATTTTATATTTTCTATAATTTGTGAAGAGTTAGGGCTTATCGGGGCATTATTTGTTTTGTTATTATTTGTAATTTTAGTGTGGAGAGGTTTTAATATAGCTATAAAAGTTGAGGATACTTTCGGAAGTTTTCTGGCTATGGGGCTTACCACAATGATTGCTTTACAAGTATTAATAAATGTAGGAGTGGTAACTTCTTCAATGCCAACTACTGGAATTACTTTGCCTTTAATAAGTTATGGTGGTACATCTTTGATAATAACTTTGGCAAGTATAGGCATAATTCTTAATATTTCCCGCTATATAAATTAAATATTGGGGTGGAACCTTTAAATTTATTGGGCATAGAATGGATAGTGTACCAGAAGGGAATTGATGTAAATGCTAGAAGAACTTTTAAAAATAACGGTAAATGTAAAAACTGCTGAACCACTAAGTAAACATACCACTATTAAAATTGGAGGGAATGGGGATTTTCTTGTCATAGCCCAAAATTTACAAGAAATCGTAAAGTTAGTTACTTTAGCTAAGGAAAGAAATCAGCCTTTACTAATAATAGGAAATGGTTCAAATCTTTTAGTAAGTGATGAAGGGGTTAGAGGTATAGTATTAAAAATTCTAAACAGTAAGAGTAAAATTTCAGTGGATAATCAGAGTATTACTGTTTTTAGTGGTATTCCACTATCTAAGTTAATTTTTTGGGCTATAAGTAATGGATATAGTGGTATAGAAGAGTTGATTGGTATTCCAGGAACCCTTGGAGGCTCTGTAGTTATGAATGCCGGTGCTATGGGTCGAGAAATAGGTGAATTAGTTCAATGGGTTAAAGTATTAGATATTGATAACTTAGAAATTTATAATTTAAAAAAAGATGACTTAAATTTTTCTTATAGAAAATCTTCTTTACAAAGAAAAAACTTAGTGGTTTTAGAAGTAAATTTATCCCTATGGCAAGAAAATCCTAAATATTTACAGCAAAGAGTAAAAGAAATATTAAAAGTTAGAAAAGCTAATCAACCCATCAATTACCCTAATGCTGGTAGCATATTCAAAAACCCCCCTAACTTCAGTGCGGGAAAACTTATAGAAGAAGTGGGATTAAAAGGTTATAGAATAGGGGATGCACAAATATCAACAAAACACGGTAATTTTATTGTTAATTTAGGAAAAGCAAAGGCTGTTGAAGTAATGGCACTAATTAACTTAGCGAGGAAAGAAGTATTTACTAATTTTGGAATTAAACTAGAGCCTGAGGTTAAAATTATAGGTGGGGGGTTAAATTTAGAGGAGGTTTAACCCCATGGAAAAATTGGTAATCAAAGGAGGAAATCCTTTAAAAGGAGAAGTAAATATTCAAGGGGCAAAAAATTCTGTTCTTCCAATACTTGCCGCTTCACTATTATGTGAAGGTCAATGTATAATTCATAATGTACCCATAATAACAGATGTAGATATGATGTTAGAAATTTTACGGAGTTTAGGGGTAATTTGCGAAAGACAAGGACATACTTTAATTGTTGATAGTAGTAAAGCCAATAGATATGAAATCGATGATAAATTAATGCGGTCAATGAGATCTTCCATTTTTTTACTAGGAGCCCTGTTAGGTAGATTTAATAATGCCTTAGTATCCCGACCTGGTGGTTGTGATATTGGGGAAAGGACCACTGATTTACATGAAAAAGGTCTTAAAAGTTTAGGTGCCCAGTTTGGAGAAAAAGGCTATATAGTAAAAGCACCTAATGGTCTCAAAGGAGCAGAAATATATCTAGATTATCCAAGTGTTGGTGCTACTGAAAATATTATGTTAGCAGCA
The DNA here is from genome assembly GCF_900111575.1 of Anaerobranca gottschalkii DSM 13577. NCBI lineage: Bacteria > Bacillati > Bacillota > Clostridia > Eubacteriales > Proteinivoracaceae > Anaerobranca > Anaerobranca gottschalkii. Next base: position 32,479 of record NZ_FOIF01000005.1, read on the forward strand.
TGTAAAGCAAAGGGAGTAACGGTAATAAAAAATGCTGCTAGAGAACCTGAAATTGTAGATTTACAAATGTTTTTAAATAAAATGGGAGCTAAAATTTCTGGAGCAGGTACAGCAGAAATAAGGATTAATGGTGTAGATAAACTTCATGGCTGTGAACATAGAATTATACCAGATAGAATTGTAGCTGGGACTGTCCTAATGGCTACGGCTATGACCAATGGTGAAGTTTTATTAAAGGATGTTATACCAGAACATTTGGAACTAATTATTATAAAGTTAAGGGAAATGGGAGCTAAAATAACCGTTGGAGAAAATGAAATAATGATAAAGGGAACTTCCCCCCTTAAACCTGTGGATATTAGAACTGCTCCTTATCCAGGATTTCCAACAGATATGCAGCCAATTATGATGATAGGTTTAGCTATGGCGGAAGGAACAAGTATAGTTACAGAAAATGTCTTTGATGCTAGGTTTAAACATGTGGGGGAATTTAGAAGAATGGGAGCAGATATAAAAATTAGTAATAAAACTGCTGTAATTAAAGGTGTTAAAAGACTTATAGGAACTTATGTAGAAGCCACAGATTTAAGGGCTGGAGCAGCTTTAGTTATAGGTGGTTTAGCTGGGGAAAATACTACTATAATTGAAAAAGTAGAGCATATAGATAGGGGATATGAAAAAATTGAAGAATTATTTAGAGGTCTTGGTGGAAATATTATAAGAATAAAGGAGTGAGGGGATTAATTTGAAAATAAAGGTTGAAAGAAGTAATAGTGTTTATAGAAAAAATGTCATAGATTTTTCCAAGAGAAAACGGGATTTATCCCATATTCAAAAACCTAAAAAACTTCCCTCCCGAAAATTTAATTTTAGAATAAATAAAAGTATTTATTTAGTTCTGCTAATATTATTACTATCTTCAAGTGTTTATATATTTTTAAATTCCCAGTATGCTATTTTAGAAAATGTTTTTATTACAGGGAATTTCTTGCTAGATAAGCAGGAAATTCTCCTTAAATTACCTCAGGAGGGACAAGCTAATTTCTTTAAAACTTCCAAGAAGGATTATATACAACCTTTAATGGATAACCCTTGGATTAAAGAAGTTAATGTGGTTAAAGATTATTTTTCAAGGTCTGTACATGTGGAAATAACTGAAAGAAGGCCATTGTTTAGAACTATCGAAAATTCAGTGATTAGTATTATAGATGAGGAAGGATATCTTTTACCTAATCTACCTGGTTTGTTTTCTGTTAATGTTCCTTTTATTATAGGAAACCATGATCAAAAAGAATTGAATTATTTAGTTAGTCATGTAAAAGAACTTCCTGACCACTTTTTATATTTGTTATCTGAAATCAATGTAGAAAATTTAAATTCAATTTATTTGTATACGGTAGATGGTTTTATAATACGGGTTGGAGTTATTTCCAATTTAACTAATCAAAGGACAGAAGAAATAATCAAAATAATTAATTTGCAAAAGGATAATGGTAAAAGAGGTATTATTGACATTAGGGGACAAAATATAATATTTGAAGAAATATTGGAGGGATAAACCTTGGGAAACAAAGATAAGTCTACCGTTGCATTAACATTAATTTGTCTCGTTTTGGGCTTTATGTTGGCAGTTAATTTTAGAACTCAACAAGGTGTAGAACAGCATTTAGGAGTTAGGGAAACTGAATTGAGAAATAAGGTTATTGAGTTAGTAACTAAAAATCAAAGTCTAGAAAGTCAAATTAAAGAATTAGAGGATTTATTGAATCAATATCGTAGCAAAGCTGCAGCTGGTGAAAGTCCGTCTGAGCTTTTAAAACAAGAATTAGAAAACTTACAAGTTTTAGCTGGCCTTACCGATGTCTATGGAGAAGGGGTAATTGTAACAGTTAACGACTCTACCAAAGAAAGAAGACAATATGATGATCCTAATCTCTTTATAGTCCATGATGAAGATTTATTAAAAATAGTAAATGTTTTAAAAGCAGCAGGGGCGGAAGCAATAGCAATAAATGGTTTAAGGCTTACTGCTTTTAGTGAAATAACCTGTGCAGGTCCTGTTATTTTAGTAAATGGTACACGGTTAGCTCCACCTTATGTAATAAAGGCTATTGGCAATAAAAACACTCTACAAGCATCTTTAAACATGAGAGGGGGAATAGTGGAGAATTTAAGGTTTTGGGGGATAGAAATTGATGTGGAATTATCAGATGAAATTCATATTCCTTCTTTTAAGGGGAGAGTAGAATTGCAATATATAAAAACTAATAAAGGAGGTGAATAGTTTGTTACTACCTCTTTTTGGATTACTAGTCGGATTATTTATAGGTTGGATATCTTCTATTTCCCTTCCTTTAGAATATGCCCATTATCTATCTATAGCTTTGTTGGCAGCCCTAGATTCAATTTTTGGTGGAGTTAGAGCTTATTTAGAAAAAAACTATGATAATTATGTTTTCATCTCTGGTTTTTTTGGTAATATTATCTTAGCAGCATTATTGGTAAATTTAGGTGAAAGATTTGGGGTTGATTTATATTTAGCGGCAATTTTTGCTTTTGGTGTAAGGTTATTCCAAAATCTTGCTATTATGAGGAGAATTATTTTAAATAAATTTTTCTTAAAAAAATAGCAAAATAAAGAGGAAAATAAGCAATCTATGTTGAATTTAATATATGTTAACTTTATTTACCTGGGGAGGTGAACAGTTTGCCGCAAAAAAGAATTATTACAAGCTTAGATATAGGAACATCAACTACAAAAGTTATAGTGGGAGAACAAGACAGAGATGGCAATGTGAATATTATTGGGATTGGTCAAAGTAAATCCCTGGGTTTGAGGAAGGGTACCATTGTTGATCTTGATAGTACTGTAAAATCTATCGTAGAAGCAGTAGAACAAGCAGAAAGAATGATAGGAATTCAAATTTCTTCTGTATTTGTTGGTATCCCCGCAGCTCACGTACAGATGTTAAAAAACCGAGGTGTAGTGGCCGTTTCCGGTGAAGATAAAGAAATTACTGAATATGATTACGAAAGAGTTCTGCAAGCAGCTAAAGTTGTTGCAATTCCACCGGAAAGAGAAATCATTCAGACTATTCCATTAAACTTTATAGTTGATGGCTATGATGGAATTAAAGATCCAGTGGGAATGATAGGTGTAAGATTAGAAGTAGAAGCTTTAATCTTAACTGCTACTTCCACTGTTTTAAGAAATATTAAAAAATGTATTGAAAGAGCAGGACTTACTGTTGAAAATTTCATTTTAAATTCTTTAGCCACCGGTGAAGTGGCATTGTCTGCGGATGAAAAAGAGCTAGGGTCAATTTTGGTAGATATTGGAGGGGGAACTACCGAAGTAGCTATTTTTCAAAACTCAAACTTAGTGGATAAAATAGTTTTACCTATCGGTGGAGAGCACATCACTAGCGATATTTCTAAAGGTTTAAGAATTCCACTGGTGGAAGGAGAAAAAATAAAATTAAGATATGGATCTGCCCTCTATAGGGATGAAGAAAGAAGTTTTGAAATAACAACTGTAGGAAAAGAAAAAGTAAGTGTTAGTACTCAGAAATTAACAGATATCATCGAACCAAGGGTACAAGAGATTTTTTACTTAATTAAAAAAGAACTGTTAAAACTAGGTTATAGTGAAGTGTTACCTGGTGGAATTGTATTAACGGGTGGAGTGGCTACTTTACCAGGAATTGCTGAAGTGGCCCAAGCCCAATTAGGTGGTAATGTAAGGATTTATCAACCTCAATTTATTGGAGTTGCTGATCCCTCATTCTCAACTGGTACTGGCATAATTGAGTATGTTGTTAATAATAGTTTACAGACTTCTGCACCAGTTAAATCAAACAAGGTGATAGGATTCGGATTGTTGGCAAAGTTAAAGGAATTATTCAACGACTTTTTTCGTTAGATCTAGGAGGGAAATTTTATGTTTGAGTTTGATTTTGATATGGAGCAATTTGCCCATATAAAAGTAATTGGAGTTGGTGGTGGGGGCAGTAATGCTGTCAATAGAATGATCAGTTCTGGTTTAAAAGGTGTAGACTTTATCGTTGCAAATACTGATGCACAAGCCTTACATAATTCCCAAGCTGATGTAAAAATCCAATTGGGAGATAAAATAACAAAAGGTTTAGGTGCAGGGGCAAATCCTGAAATTGGTCGTCAATCAGCTGAGGAGACTAGAGAAGAGATAGCTAAAGCTTTAAAAGGTGCTGATATGGTTTTTGTCACTGCTGGTATGGGTGGTGGTACTGGTACTGGTGCTGCACCTATCATTGCTGAAATTGCCAAAGAACAGGGAGCTTTAACTGTTGGTGTTGTCACAAAACCCTTTAGTTTTGAGGGTAGAAAAAGACAGGGATTTGCCGAAAAAGGTATTGAAAACTTAAAAGAAAAAGTTGACACGTTAATAGTTATCCCCAACGACCGCTTACTTCAAGTTACTGATAAAAATGTAACTATGTTAGAAGCCTTTAAGATTGCTGATGATGTATTATTACAAGGTGTAAAAGGTATATCTGACTTAATTGCAGTACCGGGTTTAATTAATTTGGACTTTGCAGATGTTAAGACAATAATGAAAGAAACCGGTTCTGCTCTAATGGGCATTGGTATAGCTTCAGGTGAAAATAGGGCTAGTGTAGCGGCTAATCAAGCAGTATCCAGTCCTCTGTTAGAAACATCAATTAATGGTGCAAAAGGTGTATTATTAAACATTTCTGGTGGAACTAATCTAGGCCTTCATGAAGTACAAGAAGCAGCAGCTGTAGTAGAAAAATATGTTGATGCTGATGCAAATATTATCTTTGGTGCTGTTATTGATGAATCAATGGGAGATGAAATAAAAGTTACTGTTATAGCTACTGGCTTTGATGCACCTAAGGCAGATAAAACTAAATATATTTCAGAATTGGAAGTGGAATCCTTTGATGGAGAGGATTTTGATATACCAGCCTTTTTAAGAAAAAGAATGTCTAAATAAAGAAAGACACAGGAAAATAAAAAAATTTTCCTGTGTCTTTTTTATTCTCCTCCATATTATGACAATTTTTGCAGCTTACTTATGTTAAGATATAAATAGGGGGGAGGAGAATGAAAATATATTTAGATTTAACCTTTATCGTAAATTTTTTGTTATGTCTAATTATATTTATATTACATGACTTAGTTTATTCCCATAAAACACCATTAAAAAGAAAAATTTTCGCATCTTTATTTGGCTCAGCATATAGTATTTTTTTAGTCCTTTATCCAAAATTTTTTGCACATGTTTTTGTTAAGGTAATTTTTTTCCTATTATTAGGTTTTATCGCCTTTCCCGTTGATAATTTAATGATTTTTTTAAAAAAGATAGTAACCTTATTTGTTATTTCTTTTTTAGGTGCAGGGGTATTGTACTGGATTATGATTGAAAATATAGGTTTTATTTCTATAATTAACCCAATAATTTCTGTAAGGGAAGTTACAAAAATTATTCTTTTTTTCTCAGGATTAGTCATATTTATCCCCCTTACTAGAATATTTATACTAAATGTGAAGAATATTTTTAACAACAAAAAGATGTATTATTACTTGGAAATATATGTTGGAAATGAAAAAGTAAAAGTTCGCGGCTTTTTAGATACCGGCAACTCAATTTATGACCCATTAACCAAGTTGCCTGTAATTATTGTTAATGCTGTATCAATAAAAAAATTATTAGGTCCTGAGTGGAGTAAATGGCTGGAAACAGGTGATATTTGGGAGGTGCCGATGGAAACCCAATTAAAAGTAACCTTAATACCTTTCAAGTCTATGGGAGGTGAAGAGTTATTGGTAACCATAAGGGCAGATAAAGTTAAGTTGTTGGGAGAAAAAAATGATGAGGTTAATTGTTTAATTGGTTTAAATCCAGATATGTCACGGATGTATCCTGGAGTAGATGCATTATTACACCCAGCTGTAATATTTTAGTGAAGGAGAGGGGTATCTATCATGAGTTTTTTTGCAAAACTAAAATTAGAGTTACGATTATTGTATGTTAAAATTTTAAAGGTATTGAAATTAGAGAGGAGTTATATTTACTTTGTAGGTAGTACAGAAGCTTTACCACCTCCATTATCTAATGACGAAGAATCATATTTAATGGAAAAACTTCAAAAAGGTGACGAGGGCGTTAAACGGTTATTAATTGAACATAATTTAAGACTTGTTGTATACATAGCTAGGAAATTTGAAAATACTGGAGTAAATATCGAAGATTTGGTTTCAATAGGTACTATTGGTTTAATTAAAGCTGTAAATACCTTTGATCCTTCAAAGAAAATTAAACTTGCAACATATGGCTCTAAATGTATTGAAAACGAAATACTTATGTTTTTGAGGAGAAATAATAAGTTAAAAGCAGAGGTTTCCTTTGATGAACCTTTAAATATAGATTGGGATGGTAATGAGTTACTTTTATCAGATGTACTAGGGACAGAACCAGATATTGTTCATAAAGATTTAGAACAAGAAATTAATCGAAACTTATTACAAAAGGCAATGACTAAACTTTCAAAAAGGGAACAAAAAATAATGATTTTAAGATTTGGTTTACATGATGGCAATATTCGAACCCAAAAAGATGTAGCAGAAATCTTAGGTATTTCCCAATCCTATATTTCAAGGTTAGAAAAGAAGATTATCAAACGATTGAAAAAAGAAATAAGCAAAATGGAGTAATAATGGTAAGGTTTTCCTTACCATTATACTTTTTTAAAATAAATGTTTTTTAATTGAAATTCTGGTAACAATATTAAATAGACAAAGAAAAAGACTAGTATATTTCTTTTATTCTAGGAAATAATTTATTTAACACAATCTAGGAGGGCTAGCCGTGATAAATAAAGTAGAAATTTGTGGAGTAAATACAGCTAAATTACCTGTCTTAAAAAATGCAGAGATGAAAGAATTATTTATCCGGTTACAACAGGGGGACCAGGAGGCAAGGGAAAAATTAGTCAATGGAAACCTTCGGTTAGTCTTAAGTGTAATCCAAAGGTTTAATAATAGAGGAGAATGTGTAGACGATTTATTTCAAGTAGGATGTATTGGTTTAATCAAAGCTATAGATAACTTTGATTTAAACCAAAATGTCAAATTTTCAACTTATGCAGTACCAATGATCATAGGTGAAATCAGAAGATATTTAAGGGATAATAATCCAATTAGAGTTAGCAGATCTTTAAGGGATATTGCTTATAAAGCATTACAAGTTAGGGATGGTTTAATAAATAAATTAGATCGTGAACCTACAGTAGCGGAAATTGCCGACGAACTTGAGATAAATAGGGAAGAAGTGGTTTTTGCTTTAGATGCTATTCAAGAACCGGTATCTCTTTTTGAACCTATTTATCACGATGGAGGAGAACCAATATTTGTTATGGATCAAATCAGGGACAACAAGGAAGTAGATGGTAATTGGATAGAAGAAATAGCTATTAACGAAGCACTAACTAGGTTAAATGAAAGGGAAAAGAAAATATTAACCCTCAGATTTTTTGAAGGGAAAACTCAGATGGAAGTTGCTGAAGAAATAGGAATTTCTCAAGCCCAAGTATCTCGGCTAGAAAAGGTAGCCTTAAATCACTTAAAAAAATATGTGAGGGATGAATAATGAAAATATTATGCTGTATTATAATGATCTTTAACTTCCTTTGTTATTCGCCTATGCTAGATATTGAAGATGATTATGCTATTGAAGCATACAATCAAAATAATCTTTATATAAGGGAAAATTATATAAATGTAATTAGAAAATTTTAGACCAGCCAAGGGGCTGGTTTCAGTTTGTAGACAAAGTCATTTTTTAAAGGCTGTGGTAATTAAACATTCTAACAAAGTCTCCGTCGAGATTTAAGGCTTCTATCTAAAAGGAAGAAGGGTACCGCTCTAATTCGCCGTCCATGGCTCAATAGAGCTTTCGGAACGTCCTGTTCCTCACCCCTTCTTCCTTTTATCTAATCAGCTCTTAAATCTATCTCCTCGACTTAATCGTATCTTTGTTTAATTACCACAGTTGATGATGACTTTGTCTATAGTTTGTCTTCAGTCTGAGACCAGCTAAGGGGCTGGTTTTTATTTTAATGAGAAAGTTAAATTAAATTCTATGTTGAAAAATTTCCGCATATATCTTCATAGAGGGGAGTGATAAAAATGAGGATATCTGATCTTAGAAATAAAGAAATTCTAAATTTTAGTGAAGGATTGTTGATAGGTCATTTTGATGATTTAGAAATAGATTTAGAAAAAGGCATCATTAAATCTTTAATAATTTCTGGGAGGCGGGGTTTTTTGGTTTTTTTTACTGATGAACCAGATATCATCATACCTTGGAATAAAATTATTAAAATAGGTCATGATGTAATTATTGTTGATCTTAGTTTAAATAATGAAAAAAACTTTAAAATTGAAGTAGAAAAGTGATATAATAAATTGTAGAAAATTAGAAAATGGAGGAAATTCTATGAGATGTCCATTTTGCCAAAATAGCGATACTAAAGTCTTAGATTCCCGTCCTAATGAAGATAAAACGGCTATAAGAAGGCGGAGGGAATGTTTAGAGTGTTTTAAACGTTTTACAACCTTTGAAAAAATTGAAGAAGCGCCGGTAGTAGTTGTAAAAAGGGATGGGAGAAAAGAGCTTTTTAATAGATCTAAAATTATTAGAGGATTAACTAGGGCAACGGAAAAAAGGAATATTTCTTTTACTGAATTAGAAAAATTAGTTGATAATATAGAAAAAGATTTAGCTAATAGGTTAGTGACTGAAATAACATCAAAAGAGATTGGAGAAATGGTTTTAGTTAGGTTGAGAAAGTTAGATGAGGTTGCTTATGTAAGGTTCGCCTCTGTATATAAAGATTTTAAAGATATTGAGGCATTTAAAAAGGAACTTTCTAAATTATAGTGATATAGGGGGTATTAATATGGTCAAAAAGTACCCTAATAAAAATTTCAGGGTATTAAAAGGAGGGGTTGAAGGGAAGACAAGCAAAATAAACTTTAAAAAATGGATTTTTTTAATAGGGATAGGTGTTATAGCCTTTTTTATAATTGCTCATGTAGCAAATAATTTAAGGGATTATATCACTGCAAAATTATTAGAAATTGAAGTTGTGGAAATTAAAAGTATGGAGCAAGGAATCCACGGCATAGGCTTTTTTCTTAGGGAAGAAAAAGTTTTAAGAGGTGTTAATAAAAGCCAATTATCTCTTCCACCATATACAAGGATTAGAAAAGGTCAAAATCTCTTTGGTGATTATCTTGCCCCTATTGCTGGTTTAATTGTTTATAATATAGATGGTTACGAAAGTTTTGAGGTTAATGACCAAAATTTATTAAATGTTTTTAAAGATATAGATGGAAATTATAAAGAAGTGGTTCAGAGTAGTGAAGGAATAAAGATTGTAAATAATTATCAAACTGATATAATGGTTAAAATAGATAGGGAATATGGAGAGTTGCTCCATGGCTTATCAAGGGTTAGAGTGCGATTAGGAAATGAAGAGATAAGCCAAATTTTATTTGTAGATGTAAAGGGAATGGAACAACACAATGATTATTATCTTATCCACTTGTTTTCCGATGAATTAAAAGATGATTTTATTGCTCTAAGGTTTTCCGATGTGTTTTTTATTTTAGATACCATAACAGGTATACCCTTACCTCAAAGTGCGATAGTTATTAAAGAAGGTAAACCTGGAGTTTATGTTCTTCAACGGAATAGAGTAGTGTTTTGGGAAATTGCTAAAATTAAGGAAGAAGGTGGAAAGGTTTGGGTTGTAGGACTTAGGGATAATCAACAGGTAATTTTAAATCCCAATATAGTTAAAGAAGGGCAATGGATTAAGTTTTAGGAGTGAAAAAAATGGTATTGGAAAACTATTTAAAAGTACAAGAAAAGATTAAAAAACGTACCTCAAACAATGTTCTTATCCTTCCAGTATCAAAAACGGCAACTTTAGAACAAATGGAAGAACTATATAAAAATGGTATAACAACCTTTGCTGAAAATCGTGTGGAAGGATTTTTTCAAAAACAAAAGAGTTTTCCTAATTGTAGTTGGCATATGATAGGTAATATCCAATCTAGAAAAGTAAAAGATATAGTGGGAAACTTCTCATTAATCCATTCTTTACATAGGGAAAAAATTGCATTAGAAATAGACAAATACTCTAGAGGAAAAGAAATAATAACTAATTGTTTAGTACAAGTTAATATTTCAAAAGAAGACACTAAATCTGGTTTATATAAAGATGAAGTAGAGGATTTTTTGATATTTGTATCTAAACTCCCAGGGGTTAATGTTCAGGGGTTGATGACAATGGCTCCCTTTACAGAAAATCCTGAAGAAGTTCGCTATGTATTTAGAGAGCTGAGGGAGTTACGGGATGGGTTGAGAAATAAGGGTTTTCATAATTTAAAGGAATTATCAATGGGAATGTCCAATGATTATTTAGTAGCAGTGGAAGAAGGAGCTACTATTGTGAGAATAGGAAGTGAAATCTTTAGTTAAATAAAAATGGTAAAGGAGATTGACAAATGATAGGAGTAGTTAACAGACTTTTTGAAGCCTTTTATTGGTTGTTGATTATTAGGATTCTTTTTTCATGGATACCTGTATCCCCTACAAATAGAACTTTATATGAGTTTAAAAGTGTCATTTATAAAATTACTGAATTTTATTTAAGACCTTTTAGAAATTTAATCCCCCCAATAGGTTCTGGTGGAGCATATATTGATATTTCTCCAATCATAGGTTTTATTGCTTTAAATTTTATTAGACAGATTGTGATTGGTATTTTGAGGAATATAGGAGGATTTTAATGGACAGAGAAAAGATATTAAATTTACTCGATAATGATGTGGACAAGATGGCTGTAGCCCATGGCCTTGATTGTGCTCAAATGGCTGCTGATAAAAATATGATAAAAGAAACTAATTTTCTTGACCCTTATCATCAGGAAATTATAACTAAAGCTACAAAGGATATTTTCGGTGTTAGATATATCCTTGAAGGGGGATATCCAGAAAGTGAAAGAAAGAAAATTATTTTCTATCCTGACTTTTTAAAAGCTGAAGATGTTGAAGGTGAAATAGCCTATTTAGAAATAACGGGTGCAGGATTAGAAAAATGTAATCATCGTGATTACTTAGGAGCTATTTTAGGATTAGGACTTAAAAGGGAAAAAATAGGTGATATTATTGTTTTTGATCAAGGTTGTCAAGTAATTGTCAGTCCTGATATTGCTACATTTATACTTGCTAATTTAACAAAGGTAAAAAATGTAACAGTCCAGGTTAAAGAAATATATCCCCATCAATTAAAAATTACTGAGAGTAAAGTAAAAGAAATAACGGGAACAGTAGCATCATTACGGCTAGATGCAGTAGCTAGTTTGGGTTTTGGCATATCTAGGACTAAGGTAGTAGCATTAATTAAAGGAGAAAAAGTCAAAGTTTCCTATAAACCCATAAATAATCCATCTTATACAGTGAAAGAAGGAGAGATTATATCAATACGGGGTAGGGGACGGATTGAAATAGCTGAAGTAGGAAATCTAACTAAAAAAAATAGAATTCACTTAAAGATAAAAAAATATCTCTAATTTTTTTCTACAAGGAAAAGGATTTATAAAATTTAAGTCGAATATTTACTTTAGATAATATTTTATTTATTTGATATTATTAGATTAAATTTGGAGGTGTAGGTATGCCATTAACCCCACTAGATATCCATAATAAAGAATTTTCCCGTTCTTTTAGAGGATATAATGAAGATGAAGTAAATGAGTTTTTAGATAAAATTGTCAGGGATTATGAAAAACTCATTAAAGAGAATCAAGACTTAAATGAAAAAATAAAAGGATTAACCCAAAAGTTAGAACATTATTCAAAAATTGAAGAAACATTACATAATGCCATTGTCGTAGCTCAAGAGACAGCTGAAGAAGTAAAACAAAATGCTAGTAGAGAAGCGGAACTTATTCGAAGAGAAGCAGAAAGGGAAGCTAAAAAAACTATTGATGAAGCGATACTTAAAGCTAGAAAAATACATAATGAAATGGAAGAAATGGCTAAGCAGGTACATGTTTGTAGAACTAGATTTAAAGCCCTTTTAGAAGCCCAGTTGGAAATGTTGACAGCTGATGATTGGACAGATTTGGAGAAAAATCTAAATGAATATAGGTAAAGTACTTGTTAACGGTGGTAAGAACGGCACCGTAGTAATGTGGGAATTAGCCAAGGTGATCATTCCGGTTATCACCTTGGTTAATTTTTTCGAAAAAACTGGGCTGCTACAACATTTTTCTAATTTTCTTCAACCAGCAATGGCTTTATTCTCTTTGCCTGGTGAAGGGGCTTTAGTGTTAATAATCGGTAATTTAACTACAGTGTATGGGGCTGTAGGTGCTATGTTATCTCTAGATTTAACAGTTAAAGAAATAACTATTCTTTCTTCAATGTTAGCCATATGTCATAGTATACTAAGTGAAACGGTTATAGCGAAAAAAGTCGGTTCTCAAGCATGGATTGTCCTTTTTTCTAGGTTAATCATGTCTATCATTGTAGGAATACTCTTAGGAATTATACTTTAGGAGGAATTTTTGATGATCGAAGATTTATTTAATAGTTTTTTAGGTTCCTTAAATTCCCTTTTTCAACTTGCTTTGATAATTTTTCCTTTACTTATTGTTATAGAATTTTTAAAAGAGTATGGGGTTATAGATAAAATAGGGAAGTTTTTTTCTCCTTTAATGAAATGGTTAAAACTCCCCCATGATGCTATTTTGCCAGTTTCTGTAGGCTTTTTAATAGGTTTAACATATGGAGCCGGTGTAATTATAACTGTAGGGAAAGAGAAGGGTTTTTCCACTGTTGATTTAACAAAAATTCTGATACTTGTAGGAATAAGTCACGCTTTGATAGAAGAAACAGTGATATTTGCCGGTGTAGGAGCAAATGCTATAATTGTATTAACAGTACGGGTATTATCCGCTATTATTGCAACTACTCTTTATACCAAATTTATAAGTATTAGTTATTAGAGGTGAAGAAAATGCGTTATCTTACGGCAGGGGAATCACATAATAAAGGGCTTGTGGCTATCCTAGAAGGAATTCCTGCAGGGGTTTCAATTGATGAAAATTATATTAATTTTGAATTATCCCTACGACAAGGTGGCTATGGCAGGGGAGATAGAATGAAGATCGAAAAGGATCGGGTAGAGATAATTTCAGGTGTTAGAATGGGCTATAGTATAGGTAGCCCTATATCTCTCTTTATACCTAATAATGATTGGCAAAACTATAAAGATAAATATCATCAACAAGGATTGGAGTATTATACTCCAAGACCTGGCCACGGAGATTTGCCTGGGGTTTTAAAGTATAATTTTACTGAATGTAGAAATGTTTTAGAAAGGGCAAGTGCTAGAGAAACTGCCGTCAGGGTTGCAGTTGGCAGTATTTGTCAGCAGTTTTTAAGCATTTTTAATATTAAAGTATATTCTTATGTTTTATCTATAGGACCCGTTAAAATACCCCCAAAGGCCGATGATTATACCAAGATATACCAATCACAATTTTATACCCTAGATAAAGATCGGGATGAAGAGTTAATAGAGTTGGTGGATAGGGTTAAAAGGGATGGGGATTCATTAGGTGGGGTAGTAGAAACGGTGATAGAGGGATTACCACCAGGCTTAGGTAATTATATTCAACATGACTTAAAATTAGATGGACTATTAGCTGGAGAAATAATGGCTGTTCCTTCCGTAAAAGGTGTGGAGTTTGGGCTAGGTTTTTCAGGTACTTCTCTTTTAGGTAGTCAATTCCACGACCCAATTGTGCTAAAGGATGGTGTAAAGCGGCTAAAAAACAATGCTGGAGGGATAGAAGGTGGCATGTCTAATGGTGAAAAAATAGTTATTAGATCTGCTATTAAACCGATTCCAACATTGTTAAAGGGAATGGATACTATAAATTTGAAGAATAAAGAGAAATCTAGTACTGATTATCAAAGAAGTGATGTAACCGTTGTACCGGCGGCATCTGTTGTCATTAAAAATGTAGTAGCCTTTGTTATCGCTCAACAATTTCACTTAAAATTTGGTGGAGATCATCTCAACGATACTTTAAAAAGTTATAATAATTATCTAAAGAGAATAGAGGAGATTTTTTATGGATAAAGTAGATGTAATAATAGGGAAAAATAGTTGGTTAAAATTCGAGAACTATAAGAAAAAGTATCATAAGATATTGGTAGTGGTAGATAGTAAAATTACAAACCTTTATCCTCAATATTTAGGGACATTACTTGAAGGGACAAATTATGTAAAATTTTTAATAACTGAGCCTGAAAAGGAGAAAAATTTATCAACTATTGAGGAGTTAACAATAAAAGCATTAGGATTTAATTTAACCCGTTATGATTGTCTTTTAGCTATAGGTGGTGGAGCTATAGGGGATTTAGCTGCTTTCTTTAGTAGTATTTATAAAAGGGGAATAGATTTTTATAATTTTCCGACAACCCTTATTGCACAAGTGGATAGCGCTATTGGTGGTAAAACTGCATTAAATTTTCAGGGGTATAAGAATCAACTAGGTTCTTTTTATTTACCAAGAGGTATATTCGTCGACCCCCAAGTTTTGAAATCTTTAGAAGATGATGATTTTTACGGAGGATTAGGAGAAGTTGCTAAATACGCTTTATTGGAAAAGGAATTTTATGACTGGTTAATTAAAAATTTAGATCTAGTTTTAGAAAAGGATCTAGTCATATTAGAGAAAGTAATCGAGAAATCGATAAAAATTAAAGAAAAATATGTAAAAGGGGATATAAAGGATACTAAAGGCCAGAGGATAGCCTTAAATTTGGGGCATACCTTAGGGCATTTAATTGAAAATCAACATCCTGATTACCTCAATCATGGACTTAGTGTTTTAGTGGGATTAGACTTTGCTCTATACCTTTCCTATAAATTACAAATCCTAAATAAAAGCTCCTACCTTCAAAAGAAATTTTTAATCAATAAATTGTTAAAGGTAGTAGGAGAGTTTAACATCACTAATTATCACTATTTATTGAATAAAGTAGTGACAGATAAAAAAGTTAAAGGGGAAAACCTTCAATTTGTAGCTATAGGTGAAAAGGGTTTTAAAGTTATAACTTTAGATTATCAGCAATTTGAGAATTTAATTTTAGAGTATAGTGGTGATTTTAATGATAGAAATTAAAGGATTACAAAATTTGGTTAAGTATAGTTATCATCCACCTGGGGATAAATCTATTAGTCACAGGGTAGCTATTTTAGGTGCATTATCTAATGATTGGTTAAATATTACTAACTTTTCTCAAGGTAAGGATTGTTTTACTACAATTAGTTGTTTACAGGAAATTGGTATACCCATTGAAGTCGATGGAACAACGGTAAAAATTTATCCTTGGAAAAAATTAAAAAATAAAGTCAATTTAGATTGTGGTAATTCTGGAACTACTGCTAGACTTTTACCTTCAATATTGGGAGGATTAAATATTGAAGGAGTTTTGTTTGGAGATAGCTCCCTAAGCCAAAGGCCAATGGAAAGGGTAATAACTCCACTGAAAAAGTTAGGTGGCATTTTGGAGGGAACTGATGGTAAACTTCCCATAAAGGTTGAGAGGGGCTGGAGGTTGAGGGGTGAGAAGTTGGAATTGCAAATCCCAAGTGCACAAATAAAGTCAGCAATTTTATTAGCAGGTTTATTTGCTTCAAATCCTGTAATAGTTAAAGAAAGTAAAGTAACTAGAAATCATACAGAAATTATGCTTAAGGAGTTCGGTATAAATTTAGAAGTAAAGGAAAGGGAGATAACTATTTATCCCGGGAAACTAGTAAGTCCTAGAGAATACCATGTGGTTGGTGATTTCTCCAGTGCAGCTTATTTCATTGCCTTAGGTCTTCTAAGTAAAGAAGAGATTATTGAAATTAGAGATGTTGGTTTAAATCCTACTAGGACAGCATTTTTAGAAGTTATAACTAAAATGGGGGCTAAAATTCAAATTATAAATGAAAAGGTAATCCATGGAGAGAAAATGGGAGATATAAAAGTTTTTCCCTCTACTTTAAAAGGCATAGAAGTCTCAGAGGATTTGATACCAAACATAATTGATGAGTTGCCCCTTCTAGGGGTATTAGCCTCCTTTGCTCAAGGCACTACCAAAGTTGTTAAAGCAGGGGAATTAAGGGTTAAGGAAAGTGATAGGATAAAGGGTACTGTGGAAAATCTTAAAAAGTTTGGAGTAAATATTATGGAACTGGAAGATGGATTTATCGTTCAAGGTGGAAATAAATTAAGGGGAAGGGAAATATATTGTCATAAAGATCATCGAATAGTGATGGCTATGACAGTAGCTGCTTTATTCAGTGAAGGTAATACTAAAATTTTAGATAGTCAATGGGTAAATATATCTAATGCTCCTTTCTTTAAAGAAATTAAAAAAATTGCTCCAAATTCCATAATAGATTTATCTGTAAGGGATTAAACTTCTTTTTATTTATACAATATTTTTAATTTATAACATATAATTTACTATAATTAGTGTAATACTATTTAGAGATAGGAAGGTGTTTTGTTTGAAAAAAAATAGAGTGGAAAAGGAGTTATTAGAAAAAATAGAAGAATTAAGTTTAAAAATGGAAAGGATGAACTTAGCTGAATATATAGAAATGCTAAATAACCCCAAAAGATACTTAGTTATCAACTTTACTGCTGGGGTGGCAAGGGGTTTTGGAATTGCCGTGGGATTCACTCTATTAGGTGCCCTTGTCATTTATTTATTACAAAGATTAGTGTTATTAAACCTTCCTGTGATTGGTGATTTTATTGCTGAAATAGTAAAACTTGTACAAGATCAGATGCAAGGAGGACGTTGAACTAGTGGAGTTAGATAAATATAAAGAAAAGTTACTAGACCTAAAAGATGAACTAGAAACTAATTCTGTAAATGAAGTGGTCAGTTTTAAAGATAGTATCGGAGAGTTATCTTTAATTGATAATCATCCTGCAGATGTTGGAGATGAATTATTTGAAAGAAGTAAAGATTTAAGTATTAGAGAAAATAATCAGATGCTGTTAGAAAAAGTTAAGAACGCCTTAGATAAAATAGCAAGGGGAACATTTGGTATATGTGATAGCTGTTTAAAGCAAATAGAGAGTGAAAGATTGGAAGCAATTCCATATGCTTCTGAATGTATTAAATGCAACAAAGAAAAGGAAAGGAGTTTTAGAAGAAGGCCGATAGAAGAAGAGGTACTGGGAATTCCTTTTAGCAGAACCTATAATGGTGATCAACAAACTGCCTATGATGGAGAAGACTCTTGGCAAGATGTGGCAAGATACGGCACTTCTGATTCAGGTCAAGATGTCTTAGAAGAATCTAAAGATCTCCCTTATGAGCATTCTGATGAGAGTAGGGGCTTTGTAGAAGAAGTTGAAGAAATATATCAACAGGATTTAGAAGGTCATAAATTTACCAATAGAAAATTTAAAAAATAACTTGCTAGTCAATTAGACAAGCAAGTTATTTTTTGCTAAAATTATTAAGTAATCTAAGATGAATGGAGTGGGGCTATGTTAATACTATTTATCATTATTATAACAATAGTGCTAGATCAATGGACTAAGTATCTAGTATCTAGTCAAATGATTTTAAATCAATCTATTCCTATAATAAATAATTTTTTTCATATAACTTATGTAAGAAATCCAGGTGCAGCATTTGGTATTTTAGCTTATCAGACCACCTTTTTTATAATTATTACAATATTAGTAGTTTTAGTATTGGGATATTACGTATTTAGCCTTAATAAAGATCAAGTTTTACTAAAAGTGGCCTTTGCTCTACAAATCGGTGGAGCTATAGGTAATTTTATTGATAGAATTAGAACTGGTTATGTTGTAGATTTCCTTGATTTTAAAATTTGGTCTCCTGTCTTTAATGTAGCAGATGTTGCTATAGTTCTTGGAGTCTCCCTTTTTGCTTTACAAGTGGTAACTGAAGTAATTAAAGATAAAAAGGCAGAGGTGTAAAAAAAGTATGATCTATGAAACCCTAGAAATAGAAGCAACAGAAAAGGTTAGAATTGATGTTTTTTTAGCAAAGCAAATTGAGGGTGTATCTAGATCACAGATACAAAAAATTATTGCTAACAATTCTTGTTTAGTTAATAACAAAGTAATAACTAAAGCTAACTACCAGTTATCAGAAGGGGATATAATAACCATTTTACCTCAAGAAGTAGAAGTTACTGATGTCCTTCCAGAACCTATTCCTTTAGATATAGTATACCAAGATGAAAGTATAGCGGTAATTAATAAACCTCAAGGAATGGTGGTTCATCCTGCTCCGGGACATAATTCAGGAACTTTAGTTAATGCCTTATTGTATCACTTAAAGGATTTATCTACTATTGGCGGCGTAAAACGGCCAGGAATAGTTCATCGTTTAGATAAAGATACTTCAGGACTCTTAGTAGTTGCTAAAAATGATCAAGCTCATCAGGAACTTTCTCAGCAAATGCAAAATAGAACTACTAAAAAAATTTATTGGGCAGTTGCTGAAGGAGTTATTAAAGAGGACAATGGAATAATTGATGCTCCAATTGCTAGGCATCCAGTAGATAGACAGAAAATGGCTGTAGTAACCCATGGAAAATTTAGAGAAGCTAGGACTTATTTTAGAGTACTTGAGCGTTATAAAAACCATACATTGGTGGAATTAAAACTTGAGACAGGAAGAACCCATCAAATTCGGGTACATTTAAACTATATCGGTCATCCCATTGTAGGGGATCCTCTATACGGCTATAAAAAACAAAAGTTTAAGAATGATGGCCAAATCCTTCATGCCAAAATTTTAGGAATAAACCATCCAGTTACAGGACAGTGGATGGAATGGGAAATTGACTTACCACCTTACTTTAAAAATATTTTAAGAAAAGTTATTGAATAAAATTTAAATTCGTGGTATTATTTACATAAGCCTTTAAACTAATCCGGGAGATTAGTAAGGAGTGAAACCTATAAGTTATTTTATTTAGGTATTTTACTTCTTGCTAAGCAAGAAGTTTTTTTATGCCTAAAGTTAAACAACTTATAGGCTCCTTTAGGCTAATTCAAAACCTAAGGAGGAAAAAGAAATGGAAAGAAAATCAAACTTATCAGTACTTCAAATTATTCCTTTATCTTTCCAACATGTTTTTGCTATGTTTGGAGCGACAATTTTGGTGCCTTATTTAACGGGATTAGATCCTTTAGTGGCACTGTTCACTTCAGGTTTAGGTACAATCTTGTTTGCAATAGTTACCAAAGGTAGAGTACCTGCTTACTTAGGTTCATCCTTTGCTTTTATACCACCACTAATTTATGTAGTATCAAATTATTCTGTTCCAATTGCTATGGGTGGTGTAGTGGTAGCTGGTCTTATTTATTTGTTTTTTTCTGTAATGATTAAGTTTTCTGGGGTAAACTTCATAAAAAAAGCTGTTCCGCCAGTAGTTGTTGGACCTGTTATTATTTCCATAGGTTTATCTTTAGCTGGAGTGGCTGGAGATATGGCTTCTGCCAATTTGCCCATTGCTTTTATAACTTTAGCAATAGTAATAATCTTTACTGTGTTTGGTAAGGGGATGTTTAAAGTAGTCCCAATACTAATGGGAATTGTAGGTGGTTATTTAATATCCTTAGCTCTCCACCTTTTCACTGATATAAGTGTTTTTGATCCTCAGCGTTTAGCGGAATTTTCTGAAGCCAGTTGGATGCCAGCGATACCTAATTTTGTAATACCTCAATTTAATCTTTCAGCAATTTTACTAATTGCCCCTATTGCAGTGGTAACTTTAGTGGAACATTTAGGTGATATATTGGCCATAGGTAAGACCGTTGATGAAGATTTTGTCAGTGATCCTGGGCTACACAGGACAATTGCAGGAGATGGTATTGCAACATTATTTGCCGGAATCGGTGGACCACCTAATACCACGTATGGAGAAAATATCGGGGTTTTGGCCATTAGTAAGGTAAAAGACCCAATAGTTGTACAAGTAGCAGCATGTATTGTTCTAATGCTAAGTTTTTTACCTAAATTTGGAGCTTTAATTGGGACAATACCAGTAGCGGTTATGGGAGGTATTGTGGTACTTCTCTTCGGTATGATTTCATCGGTAGGAATTAGGACATTAGTAGATGCTAAAATAGATTTAACAAATACTAGAAATTTAATTATAGTATCAACAATACTAATATTTTCTTTAAGTGGTATAGGTATCAACATTTACAAATTTACCTTTGAAGGAATCGGCCTTGGCGCAATAATAGGAATAATATTAAATGCAATTTTACCAGAAAAATTAGGTGCATAAAAAAGCACCTAATTTTTCTTTCCCTTTATTTATGTTAAAATAGAGGGGAGAAAAAGGGGAGGTGTTTTTTTGTTTATTGGACTATTATTAGTGATTTTCGGTGTCGCTTACTATTTTGATAAGCGAAGAAGTGTGTTGTTAAGGGGGGTAACGGGAAGTAGTTTAATAATTACTGGTGCATTATCTATGATTATTAAAGAATTAGAGATTATTTCACCGATAATTTCTGTACTTTACTTATTTTTTATTCTCTTGGTACCTACTTTAATAATACTTGGTATGTTTAAGAAAAAATAAATTAAATAACAACCTTCTTATTAAAGGTTGTTACAGACTGAAGACAAACTATAGACAAAGTCATCATCAGCTGTGGTAATTAAACAAAGATACGATTAAGTCGAGGAGTTAGATTTAAGAGCTGATTAGATAAAAGGAAGAAGGGGTGAGGAACAAGACGTTCCAAAAGCTCTATTGAGCCATGGACGGCGAATTAGAGCGGTACCCTTCTTCCTTTTAGATAGAAGCCTTAAATCTCGACGGAGACTTTGTTAGAATGTTTAATTACCACAGCCTTTAAAAAATGACTTTGTCTACAACCTGTAATAACCTTCTTATTAAAGGTTGTTATTGAGGGAAGGTGTAATATAGATAGTCTTAAAATCTACGTAATTAACCATACCAGGTTTTGCACCTTTAGGTTTAAAAACATTTTTAATATCGGTATAGTCTACCGCCACTTTAGATGAATGTTTAGCTTTACTGAAATAGGCAGCAAAATTGGCAGCTTCTAAAAGAGTGGTTTCAGGGGCTTTAGTACCATTTTTAACAACTACATGGCTTCCGGGGAAATCTTTGGTATGTAGCCAAAGATCTCCCTTTTTTCCAATTTTTAAAGTTAACAGGTCATTTTGTTTATTATTTTTACCAACTAAAATTTTATATCCATCGGTAGAAGTAAATTCTAAAGGTAGAGATTGTGAAGATTCTCTATCTTTTTTTGTTGATTTAACTTTTGGTTTTAGGTAATTTTCCTTAATTAGTTCTTGTTCAATTTCTTGGAGTGTACTGTTATCAGCTTCAGAAATAAAGTGAATCAATGAATCCAAGTAATCAATTTCCTTCTGCACACTTTCAATATTTTCTTTAACTATTTCAAGGCCACGTTTTCCTTTAGAATGTTTTTTGTAGTAATTTTGACAATTAGCAATAGGTGATAAGCTAGGATCTAACTTTATCCTTTCTTCTCTTGATGTATAAAAGTTAAATAGAGTAATTTCAGCCATTCCTTTTTTTATTTGGTGGAGATTAGCCATTAGCAAATCGCCAATTTCTTTGTATTTATGGAAATCTTGATATTGGTTCAATTCTTCATTAAGTAGTCCCAATTTTTTTGTTAATTTTTTTTGGTATTTATTAATAGTTTTTATTAATAAATTTTTGTTATTTTCTAGTTTTAGCTTATCTTCTTTGTAGTCATAAAAGTCACGGACTAAAGTTATATAATCAGGGTATTTTTTTATCTGATAATCCTTTGATAGACAGTTAAGGTCTGTACAGTAAAAATCCCAAGGTTGTTCATTTTGATAATACATTATAGGTTCATAGGTTAAATTGTTTATAAAATTGTGGTAATGTTCTATTAACTCTTTAATCTGTTGTTCTTCTAGCTCTTTAAAAAATACGTTGGAAATTTGGTGTTTATAAATAAATTCTTTTACCAGAATAGGGCTTGCTAAGGGAAAATATTTAACCATTATTTTATCTAAAGTTAGTTTTTCATCACCTAAAACATGTAACATTAAATTTTTATAATTTAAGTTTTCCCAGGTAATTTTAACTTGTTTAGGGGGGTGTTGATAAAGAATACCAACCTTTAGCTCCCTAGTTTGAGAGTTTGTAGGTTTTAAAACTCCTAAGACAATTTGTTCTTCTTGATCATAAAAAATTACATTACTATGCTTTCCCATCAATTCAATGGATAGTACCCAAGAAGTCACATAGCCATTGGGGTGACGTCCCTGAAAGATTATATTAATAATTCTTTCATCCTTTATCATTTCAATATCTTTAATCTTACTTCCTGATAGGTATTTCCTTAATAACATGCAAAAGGAAGAGGGAGTGCTGGGATTTTCCAGGATTTTATTAGTAATTCTTAAATGGTGGTTATTGGCACTGCAATCTATTCTCAAATTAAGGGTTTCTCCAGGTTTTCTCAGTACTAGGGTCAATTCCAAACTTTCTGGTTGATATATTTTATCAACTCTAGCATTTGTGAGATATTCCCTAATCTCTTTTGTATATTTATCTAAAAAAAGTATATCAAACATCAAAACTCCTCCTAATGACAAGTTTTATTAAATTTTCCTTTAAACTTTGTTTTTTATTTAGTTATAGTGTAGCTAATCTAAAGGGATTAGTCAAAAGAAAGTTATATTTCCTCAATTTTTGCATAAAAATTTGTAGAAGGAAATGTGGAGGTCAAGGATATGTATGATATTTCATTAAAAGAGTTACAATTGAAATTACAAACTGATTTTCAAAAAGGGTTATCTTCTAAAAACCATCTCCAAAGACTAAAAAAAGATGGGGAGAATTTATTAGAGAAAAATCAAGGGATATCGGGTATAAGTATTTTTGTGAGCCAATTTAAAGATCCTATGGTCTTGATTTTATTAGCTGCTACTTTAATATCACTAGTTTTAGGGGAATATTATGATGCTATAACTATTTTAGTGATTATTTTTATTAATGCAATATTAGGTTTTGTTCAAGAATACAAAGCTGAAAAATCATTACAAGCTTTAGCTAAACTAACCTCACCGAAAGCTAAAGTATTAAGGGATGGTCGAATTATTCATGTTGATACTAAAGATTTAGTAGTTGGAGATATAGTTTTTTTAACCAGTGGTGATAAAGTTCCTGCAGATTTAAGGTTAATTGAAACCTATTCTTTAGAGGTAGATGAAGCTGCCCTTACTGGAGAATCAGTACCAGTTCAAAAAGATAGTTCTTTATTAGTAGAAGGTAAAAATATAGCTGAAGCGGTTAATGCTTGTTTTATGGGAACATCTGTAACAAAAGGTAGGGGTACTGGGGTAGTAATTGCCACAGGGATGAACACGGCTATGGGGAAAATAGCCAGAATGATACAAAAGGCAGAGAATGAACCTACTCCTTTACAAAAAAGATTAGCACAACTTGGCAAAGTACTAGTGTCTATCTGTTTAGTAGTTAGTGTTATGGTTGTACTTTTAGGTATTTGGCGGGGAGAAGAAATTTATAAGATGTTTTTAGCAGGGGTAAGTTTGGCAGTTGCCGCTATTCCTGAAGGTTTACCTGCTATAGTTACTGTTTGTCTTGCTATTGGTGTTCAAAGAATGTTAAAGAGAAGAGCAATAGTAAGAAAGTTGCCAGCAGTTGAAACATTAGGATGTGCCACTGTGATTTGTAGTGATAAAACTGGAACTTTAACTCAAAATAAAATGACAGTAGAAAAAATTTTTCTAGATAACAAATATATAGATATTACTGGAAACGGTTATAATCCCCAAGGTCAATTATTAGAAAAAAATAAAGTTGTTACTAAAGATAATAAGATGGTTCAAAAGTTAATGGAAATTGCCGTATTATGTAATACTACAAGGCTTTTTAAAAAAAATATTGAAATTAAAGGTCTATTTAGAAGAGATAAAGAACAATGGAGTATTGATGGTGATCCCACCGAAGGTGCTTTATTGGTTATGGCTGCAAAGGTCGATTATTGGCGAGAAAAAGTATTAGAGGAATATAAAATAATAAAAGAATATCCATTTGATTCTTCAAGAAAGATGATGAGTGTTGTAGTTCAAAATTCAAAGGGATTCTATAGTTACACAAAAGGGGCGCCAGATATTATTCTAGATAGGTGTAATAGAATATTAGAAAATGGTTTAGAAAAAACTTTGAGTTGGGAATATAAAGAAAAAATAAAAAAGGTTATATCTCAATTCGCTAGTGAAGGATATAGGACCTTAGCTTTAAGTTATAATTTATATTCTAGTGATAATAATGTGGAAAAAGATATGGTTTTTGTTGGAATTTGTGCCATTTCAGATCCACCCCGTGAAGAAGTCTATTCTGCAGTAGAGAAATGTAAGCATGCAGGAATTAAAACAGTAATGATTACTGGGGATCATAAAGAAACAGCAGTGGCAATTGCGAAACAATTAAACATATTACCATCTTATGGAAGAGTAGTTACAGGAGAAGAAATGAATTCAATGTCCGATGATGAACTATTGGAAATTATTGATGATGTATATGTATTTGCTAGGGTTTTACCAGAACATAAATTAAAAATTGTAAAAGCTTTAAAGAAAAAAGGGCATGTTGTGGCAATGACAGGAGATGGAATTAACGATGGTCCAGCTATAAAAGAAGCTGATATTGGTATAGCCATGGGAATCACAGGAACAGAGGTAACTAAAGAAGCCGCTTCCCTGATTTTAACAGATGATAATTTTGCTACCATTGTAGAAGCTGTAGAAGAGGGTAGGGGAATCTATGATAATATTCGAAAGTTCATCAGATTTTTACTATCTTGTAACATTGGAGAAATAATGACGATGTTTTTAGCTATGTTAATGGGTTTACCTCTACCTTTGAGGCCAATCCAAATTTTATGGGTTAACCTAGTAACAGATGGACTACCAGCATTGGCATTAGGGTTAGAAAAGGGTGAAAAAGATATAATGTTAAGAAAACCAAGAAGCAAAGATGAAAGTGTATTTAGTAATGGTTTAGACTTTAAAATTTTAACCAAAGGAATAAGTATAGGATTTATAACATTAACTTTGTTTATATTAGGATATAGAAAATCCTATGGTAATTTAGATTTTGCTAGAACTATGGCTTTCTCTACATTAATAGTTGTTCAACTTTTTCATGTTTTTGAATGTAAAAGTGAAAGGAAAAGTATATTTGAAGTAAATATATTCAATAATTTGTATCTAATCTTTGCTGTTTTTTCTTCCTTTATTTTACTAATGATTGTGATATATTTTCCTACTTTGCAAAAAGTTTTTGGAACAAAACCGCTAAACATAGAGGATTGGTTATTGATTATAGGAATAGTTATGGTTCCTTACATATTGCAAATGATTAAATTACTCTTTAAAGCTATATTTAAACCAGTTCATAGTAATAGATAAAAGGTGCTAATAAAGTCTTCCTAAAAATATTCTTAGGAAGACTTGACTTTTTTTAGAATAACCTTGAATTTTAAAGGATATTTAGATAAAATTAACAACAGGAAGGTGAAGGCAAATGATAAAAAGTATGACAGGTTTTTCTCGGCAATTAGTGGAATTAGGGACCGATGTATTTTCTTTAGAAATAAAGGGTGTTAATAATCGCTATTTAGATATAGTTGTAAAAATACCTGATGACTTTTCCTTTGTTGAAGAGGAAATGAAATTACTTATTAAGTCTTATATAAAAAGGGGAAGAGTTGAGGTAAGGTTAAAGGGGAAAAATAATTTACAGCCAACAGGTCAAGAGATCAATAAAGAATTTCTCTTAAGCTTAGTGGAACAAGTAAGAAATATTTCTGAAGAGCTAAATTTGGATGCTCCTGTGAATATACAAAGTTTATTGTTAGTTGACGGAGTTATAATGGATAGAAGAGGTATAATTGAGGAAAGTTTAGTTAAAGAACAAATATTATTTGCCCTTAGAAATGCCCTAGATGAGTTTGATACAATGAGATTTTCAGAAGGTCAAAGATTAAAAGTAGATATAGAAGAACGTATAGGATATATTAATAATTTAATCCAAAATATTAAGGAATACTCCCTTTTAGTAGTGGAAGAATATAGAGAAAAATTATATCAAAGGGTTAATAAATTAAAAATAGAAGGACTTGAATTTGATGAAAACAGGTTGTTAGCAGAAATAGCCCTTTTTGCAGAAAGGTGTAACATTACTGAGGAGATCATTAGGTTAGAAAGTCATATGGTAGAATTTAATGAATCTCTGTATAAAAAGGAAAGTGTTGGGAGAAAATTAGATTTTCTTTTGCAAGAAATAAATCGTGAGATAAATACTATAGGTTCAAAGGCTAATAATTATCAAATTGCAAAATTGGTAGTAGAACTTAAAGGAGAAGTTGAGAAAATAAGGGAACAAATTCAAAATATAGAGTAGAACTAAAATAGAAAAATTATGGAGGTTTCAAATGGAGATTAAACTTATAAATATCGGATTTGGCAATATAGTTGCTGCAAATCGAATAATAGCTATAGTAAGCCCTGAATCAGCTCCCATAAAAAGAATAATTCAAGATGCTCGAGATAAAGGTGTATTGATTGATGCTACATATGGTAGAAGAACAAGGGCAGTAATTATTACTGATAGTGAACATGTTATTCTTTCGGCAGTTCAACCAGAAACGGTAGCTCAGCGTTTACAGAGTAAAGAGAATAATCAAGCTAGTGAAATTGAAGAATAAGGGAGAGGATAAGATGCAACAGGAAGGTTTATTATTAGTTATTTCCGGGCCATCTGGAGCCGGTAAAGGGACAGTATGTAAAGCTTTATTACAAGAAGTAAAAGATTTAAAATACTCCGTTTCAGTTACTACTAGAAAACCTAGGGTTGGAGAACAACATGGTGTAAACTATTTTTTTACTAGTGTTGAAGAATTTGAAGAAATGATTAAAAATGATCAACTATTAGAATGGGCTAAAGTCTATGATAATTATTATGGAACACCTAAAGATTTCGTAATAGAAACTATTAAATCAGGTCAAGATGTAATTTTAGAAATTGACGTCAATGGTGCTAAACAAATTTTTAAAAATTTTCCCAATGGAGTTTTTATATTTCTACTACCTCCTTCAATGGAAGAACTATGCAATAGAATTTATAAAAGGGGTACAGAAACTAAAGATGTAATCCAAAAACGTTTAGCTGCAGCTCAAGGTGAAATTGAGCAAGTGGAAAACTATAACTATGTTGTTTTAAATGATGAAGTAGAAAATGCAGTAAACAAAATTAAAGCTATTATAATTGCCGAAAAATGTAAAGTAAATAGAAATAAAGTTCTAAAGGAGGAATATTTAAAATGATCTATCCATCTATCGATGAATTACTAAAAAAAGTTGATAGTAAATATTCTTTAGTAGTAATAGCAGCTAAAAGGGCAAGGGAATTATTGGCTGATGAAAACTACTCTGAGGCTAAAAATCGTAAAAGTATTAGTGTTGCCCTCCAGGAAATAATGGATGGTAAAATTCTGTATAAGAGGTTGAAGGAAAATAAATTCAAATAGGAGAAAAAACAATGGGGAAAAAAGGTGTTGTGGTATTAGGAGTAACTGGTGGCATTGCTGCTTATAAGGCTGCTGATTTGGTTAGTAAACTAAAAAAAGCAAACTACGATGTTCATGTAATTTTAACTGAACATGGTAGAAAGTTTGTAACAGAAACTACTTTTCAATCCCTTTCCCAAAACCCTGTCTATTTAGATATGTTTAATATTCCTCAGTGGAATACAGAACATATTGCTCTAGCTAAAAGGGCAGATGTTTTTCTTATAGCACCTGCCACTGCTAATATTATAGGAAAAGTATGTTCTGGCATTGCCGATGATTTATTATCAACTACTATAATGGCTACTAAAGCTCCTGTAGTATTTGCTCCTGCCATGAATACAAATATGTATGAAAATCCGATAGTTCAAAGAAATATTGCTACTTTAAAACAATTAGGTTATTTATTTATTGAACCTTCAGAAGGAAGGTTAGCTTGTGGCGATATTGGTAAAGGTAAAATGGCAGAGCCACAGGAAATTTTAGAATATATTGAAGAACTATTGACAGTTAAGGATCAAGGGACTCCATTAAAAGGGAAAAAGGTTTTAGTAACTGCTGGGCCAACTAGAGAGCCATTGGATCCATTTAGATTTATCACCAATTATTCTAGTGGTAAAATGGGTTATGCTATTGCCCAGGAAGCTAAAAAAATGGGTGCAGATGTTATTTTGATAAGTGGACCTACCAATATATCTCCCCCTAAAGGAGTAAAAGTTATCTATATTGAAACAGCTAATGAGATGTTTGAAGAAGTATTAAAATATTATGGAGATATAGATATAGTAATAAAAGCAGCAGCTGTTTCTGATTATAGACCAAAAACATATTCAGATAAAAAACTTAAAAAACAACAAGAGGTAAATATTGAACTTGTTAAAAATCCTGATATATTATTGGAATTAGGTAAATTAAAAAAACATCAAGTTTTAGTTGGTTTTGCCGCTGAAACTAATAATTTAGAAGAATACGCCATTGAAAAACTGAAATCTAAAAATTTGGATATGATCGTTGTTAATGAAATCGGGCAAAAGGATAGTGGTTTTGCTAATGACACTAATATAATCCAAATTATTACAAATAAAGGTGAAAAAATTTCTTACCCTAAACTAGAAAAAAGGGAATGTGCGATAAATATTTTAAAAAAAACCATAGAATTTTTAGAAACAAGCTCATAATAGCTTGTTTTTTTTAGAAAAGTTTATTTTTTCACTTAAAACAATTTTCGGAAATTTTATGATATAATAAATTAAAGTATCAGTGAAAAATAATAAAGGAGGATAAATATGGGTGGGCAAATAGGGAAAAATGTTATTTTACGTCTGTTAATTGTTATAGGTGTATTAGTGTTAATGGTAAATTTAGTTAAGTATTTGGTATAATTATTTTTAAGCCACTATTATAAAAGATAGTGGCATTTTTTATTTAACAGTAAATTTTTTATAAACTCTTTTAAAAAATAAGGGTGAATATGGTATAATTATCTAATAGAATGAAATGGAGTGAAGGACATGGTGAATATTGCCGAGGTAGTAGTAGACTGTCCTCTAAAAGATATAGATAAAACGTTTTATTATGCCATACCAAATCACCTGGTGAATTATATTGAAATAGGGAGTCGTGTTATTGTTCCTTTTGGCAATCGGACTTTACAGGGTTTTGTAGTAAATTTTCTCGACAAAATAGAGGAAAGTCAGTATAAATTAAAGGAAATTGAAAATGTCTTTGAGTATCCTTCTATATTAGACAGAAAGTTAATTGATTTAGCTAAATGGATGTCATACAATTATAACTCTTCCCTTTTTTCCTGTATTCAAAGTATGCTTCCTAGGGGAGTAAAACTTCAATTTACAGAAAAGTATTACTTAGTAAAAAAAACATCTGATGAAGATTTTAATCTTTTTTTTAAAAAACCAAGGACATTAGGGGAAATTATAAATAATTTAAAAGTGACAAAGGAAGAAATATTACGTTGTTTATCAGAAGGGATATTAGAAAAAAAGATTGATATAAAAACAAATATTCAAGAAAAAATAGATCAAGAAATTTCACTAGATGTAGAACAAGAAGAAATTACCCTCCCAGTTACTGCCCTAAGACAACATGAATTGTTAGAACTGTTAACAAATCAAGAATGGTTGTCTTTATCGGATTTACCTACACCTTTAAGAAATGCAGCTAAAACTTTTATAGATAAAGGTTATGTAAAGGTAAGGGAAAAAAGGGTTTTCAGGGAACCGGAATTTATCAACTTATCTGAAGAAAATGGTGTTAAAATATTAAATGAAGAACAAAAAAAAGCCTTTGACCAGTTGGTTAAGGCCTTTGATAGTGGTAATAAAGAAATTTTTTTACTTAAAGGAATAACCGGTAGCGGAAAAACAGAAATATACCTTCAGTTTACTCAGCATGTTGTTAATAGTGGAAAAGATGTTATTATATTAGTTCCTGAAATTGCCTTAACTCCTTTGATGGTATCAAGGTTTAAAAGTAGATTTGGAGATAAAGTGGCGGTTCTACATTCAGGACTTTCTGAAGCACAAAAATTTGATGAATGGTTAAAAATTAAAGATGGAAAAGTAAAGATAGTGGTAGGAGCTAGAAGCGCAGTATTTGCTCCTTTTAAGAACTTAGGTGTTATTATTATTGATGAAGAACATGAATCAACATATAAACAAGAGGTTCAGCCTAGGTATGTTACAAAAGATGTGGCAGAATACAGAATTAGTCAAGAAAAGGGTGTTTTACTCTTAGGTAGTGCTACACCTAGTGTAGAAAGTTATTATTATGCCCAAAATGGATATTATAAATTATTGGAACTAACAAATAGGGCAAATAATAGGGCTCTACCTAACATAAATATTGTGGATATGAAAGAAGAGCTTATACAAGGGAATAAAAGTATTTTTAGTAGACTTTTATATAATTCTATCAACGAAACTTTACAGCGGGGAGAACAAGTTATTCTTTTTCTTAATAAAAGGGGATTTTCTGCTACTACTTTGTGTAGAAATTGTGGTTTTACTTTTAAGTGTCCCCATTGTGATGTAAATTTAACTTCCCATCATAAAGGAAATTTTTTGATTTGTCATTACTGTAATTATTCTTTAACTAGCCCTAAATTTTGTCCGAAATGTAAAGGAAAACATTTGCGTTTCAATGGCTTAGGAACTGAAAAATTAAAAGAGGAAATAGAAAAACATTTTCCTAATGGAAGAGTTATCCGAATGGATAATGATACAATGACTACAGCATCAAGCTATAATGAAGTTTACCAAATGTTCAATGAGGGTAAAGCCAATGTATTAGTAGGAACTCAAATGATAGCTAAAGGATTTGATTTTCCGAAAGTGACATTAGTGGGAATAATTTTAGCAGACTTATCCCTCAATTTCCCCGATTTTAGGAGCTCAGAAAAAACCTTTCAGTTAATAACTCAAGTGGCAGGAAGGGCCGGTAGGGCAGAACTCAATGGAAAAGTTATTCTACAAACTTACACGCCAGAACATTATAGTATTAAAAATAGTGCAACATATAATTACCTAGAATTTTATCATCAAGAGTTGAAAATTAGGGAAAGTCTAAAATATCCTCCCTTTACTCGTCTAGCAAAAATTGAAGTGATGGCAAAGGTTGAGGGAGATGGTAAAAAGGCGATAGATCAGATTTATAATTCACTGAAACCTAAAATCAATAATTTAAGTGAGGATATACAAATTCTAGGTCCGGTAGTTCCAGCTATCACCAAAATAAGGGGATTGTATAGGTATATTTTAATAATAAAATTTCCGAAAGGATCTGCACTATTAGATGTAATTAATAGTTATAATTTTAAAAAATACATCAAGAATAATGTGACTAGTATAAAAGTGGACATAGATCCAGGGACATTAATTTAGGAGGCGATATTATGGCAGTTAGAAAAGTATTAAAGGATAGTGAACCTTTGTTAAGGAAAAGATCTAAAGAAGTAAAGGATATAAATGAAGAAATAATTACTTTATTAGATGATATGCTAGATACCATGGAAGATTATAATGGTATTGGTTTGGCAGCTCCCCAAATAGGGGTTTTAAAAAGGGTTATAGTAGTGAAAATTTCAGAAGAAGGAGAAGCAATTGAACTGATTAACCCTAAAATCATTAAATCTAAGGGTCAAGATAGGGATGTAGAGGGGTGCTTAAGTATTCCTGGGGTCTATGGTGAAGTTACTCGGGCAAAGGAAGTTATAGTGGAAGGATTAGATAGGGAAGGCAAGAAAAGAAAGATAATGGGATCTGGATTATTAGCTAGGGCATTACAACACGAAATAGACCATTTAAACGGTGTATTATTTACTGATAAAGTAGAAAAATTTATAGAGGGTTAGGTGATGACAATGAGAATTATATTTATGGGAACACCTGAATTTGCAGTACCGACTTTAGAAAAGCTATATCTATCAAAACATGAAATAGTCGCCGTTGTCACTAAACCAGATCAAAAGCGGGGTAGAGGACAAAAAGTTTCCTTTTCTCCAGTTAAAGAACTTGCCTTATCCCATGGGACCTTAGTTTTACAACCAGAAAAAATTAAAGGTAATGCTGATTTTATTGAAACATTAAAAAAGTTAAATGCCGATGTTTTTGTAGTTGTCGCTTATGGAAAAATCTTACCTAAAATAGTATTAGATATCCCTAAAAAAGGCTGTATAAATGTACACGGTTCTTTATTGCCTAAATATAGGGGGGCTGCCCCTATTCACTGGGCACTACTTAATGGGGAAAAAACAACAGGTGTTACTACAATGTTGATGGATGAAGGTATGGATACAGGGGATATGTTATTAAAAAGGGAAATTCCTATAGAGGAAGGGGATAATGTAGAAACATTACATGAAAAGCTAGCCCAAATAGGAGCAGACCTTTTAATAAAAACTTTAGAGGAATTGGAAGAAGGGACTCTAAAACCAGAAAAACAACAAGAAGATTTAGCTACCTACGCACCTATGGTGACAAAAGAAATGGGGCTTATAGATTGGAATTTACCTGCGAAAAATATTTATAATAAATTAAGGGGGCTTAACCCTTGGCCAGGGACTTATACCCATATCAAGGGAGATAGATTAAAGATAATTTCTGGAGAAATTTATCGAGAATATTCAGAATGCCAAGAGCCAGGGACTATAGTGGAAATTACAAAAGAAGGAATAGTTGTAGAGACTGGAGAAGGTAGTATTTTAATCAAAGAAGTTCAACCAGCAAATAAAGATAAAATGGATAGCTATTCTTATGTAAATGGTTACAAAATAAAGCGAGGAGAAAAATTTGAATAATTATAATAAGAGATTATTTGTTTTATTAATGGTTTCTGCACTAGTTTTGTTTTTCTTTATCATATCTATAATTTGGTCAGCATTGATAAGTAATAATTATATTATAAAAATCCTCTTATGGTTTATTTTAGGATTATTATTTTCCTTAAGTATAATATTTTTATTAGGAATATTTTTGCTGGTTCATAAAATACATTATGGTAAAACAATAGGATCATTTAACCCACTAATTAAAAGTAGTATTAAGTTTTTATACCCAATAATAATGGCTATGTGTTCTATTATTAAGATTGATAAAGATAAAGTTAAAGGTTCTTTTATAGAAATCAATAATGAGCTTTTATTAAATAACTTAAAAAATAAATTTGCTCCCGATGAAGTATTAGTTCTTTTACCCCATTGTATTCAAAATGCACCTTGTAGCCATAAAATTACAACTGATGTTAGTAATTGTAAAAAGTGTGGAAATTGCCAGGTAGGTGATATTATTGACCTTACACAGAAATATAATGTAAAATTAGCTATAGCTACTGGAGGAACTGTAGCTAGAAAACTTATTAAAGAAATGAAACCTAAAAGTGTTGTTGCAGTAGCTTGCGAAAGGGATTTATCAAGTGGAATTATTGATACTGATCCTTTACCAGTAATCGGGATTTTGAATTTAAGACCTTTTGGTCCCTGTTATAATACTGGAGTAGATTTAAATAGGTTAGAAGAAGGTTTAAAATTTTTACTTAAGGAGGTTGAATAGTATGTTCTTAGACCAAGGAATGATAATTTTTGTTTTACCAGCAATGTTATTTGCTTTATATGCACAAAGTAAGGTAAAAAGCACATATAATAAATATGCTAGAGTTTTTTCGAAAAAAGGTTTTACAGGAGCTCAAGTGGCAAGGAAACTTTTAGATGACATGGGACTTTATGATGTAGATGTGGAATTGACAGGTGGACATTTAACTGACCATTATGATCCCCGAAGTAAAAAAGTAAGGCTTTCTAGGGAAGTTTATCATGGTAATTCTTTAGCAGCTTTGAGTATTGCTGCCCATGAAACGGGACATGCTAGCCAGCATGCCAATGGTTACTTTTTCTTAACTTTTAGAAATAACATTTTTCCTGTAGCCCAAATTGGCAGTCAAATGGCCATGCCTCTATTTTTGGCTGGTTTTTTCTTCGGTTCAGGGATATTGATGGAAGTAGGTATTGCCCTTTTTAGTTTTGCAGTATTGTTCCAAATTATAACATTACCTGTTGAATTTAATGCATCAAGTAGAGCAATGGCAATGTTATCAGCTGCTGGTTTTATCTATCCTGATGAAGAAAGGGGAGCTAAAAGGGTTTTAGATGCAGCTGCTTTAACTTATGTTGCTGCTACTGCCGTGGCATTAGCTCAAATATTAAGGCTTTTACTTTTAAGAAATAGAAGAGATTAGGTGAAAAAATGAATATTAGGGAGCATTGTTTAAACGCACTAATAATAGTAGAAAAGGATAATGCTTATTCAAATTTAGTAGTAAAGGAATATATAAATAAATATTCCTTTACTACTGAAGATAAAGGTTTATTTACCAATATTGTCTATGGAGTTATAACCCATAAAAAATATCTTTTATATGTTTTATCAAAATATGTAAAAAGACCCCATAAACAACCCTTTTGGTTGAAAAATTTGCTGTTATTATCTGCATATCAATTGTTATTTTTAGATATGCCCCATTTTGCTATAGTTTCAGAAGGGGTAAAGATTGCCAAAAAAAGGGGAGGCAACTCTAAAGGAAATTTTGTCAATGGAGTTTTGCGAAATATTATTAGGGATAAAGAAAAAGGTATAGATTTACCTAAAGATGATTTTATAAAATACATATCAGTTAAATACTCGCTCCCTGAATGGATGGTTGAAGAGTTTAAGGGACTGTTTAAAGATGCCAGTGAATTGGAAAGTTTTTGTAATTCCCTCAATCAACCACTACCCCTTACTTTAAGGGTTAATACTTTGCGTATATCTATAGATGAATTTATCCGTAAATTAAAGGAAATAGGCATAGAAAGTCAATTATCATCTATTTGCCAGAACGGTATATTATTAGAAATGAAGACACCTGTAAGTAAAATAGAAAATTTTTTACAATCAGGATTATGCATAATTCAAGATCAAAGTTCAATTAAAGCAGTAGAAGTTTTAGACCCTAAACGGGGCGATAAGGTTTTAGATATGTGTGCTGCCCCGGGTGGAAAAAGTACTTATATAGCTCAACTAATGGAAAATCAAGGTGAAGTTTTGAGTTGCGATATCCATCCTCATAAATTAAAATTAATTGAAGAAGCTTCGGAAAAATTAGGAATTAATATAATAACTACCCTGTTATTAGATGGTACTGAAGGGGTAAAACATTTAGGTAAAGAAAAGTTTGACAAAATATTATTAGATGCTCCATGTAGTGGTCTTGGAGTAATTAGTAGTAAACCAGATATAAAATGGAACAAAAAAAGGGAAGATATTAAAGAAATAACTCAAATTCAGTGGAAGTTATTACAAAATGCAGGGGAATTATTAAAAGTAAATGGGACGTTAGTATATTCTACTTGTACTTTAACAAAAAAAGAAAATGAAGAAATGATATTAAACTTTTTAAAAACACATGGAGATTTTCAATTAGATGAAGAAATCAAGCTTTATCCACATATCCATAATTGTCATGGTTTTTATATTGCTAAATTAAAAAAATTGAGGTGAAAGATATGATAAATGTTCTAGGATTAAATGAAGAACAGTTGGCAGAAAAAATGGCACCATATATTACGCAAAAATTTAGGATAAAACAAATATTTGATTGGATTTATAAAAAAAGAGTAAATAATTTTATGGAAATGAATAATTTACCTCAAAAACTTAGAGAAGAGTTAAGTAATAATTTTGTAATTGGTGAAGCTGTAATTAAAGATAAGCAAGTATCTAAAGATGGAACAGTTAAATATTTATTTAAATTTAGAGATGGAAGTTCTGTAGAAACGGTATTAATGGAATATAATCATGGTCTTTCTATTTGTATTTCCACCCAAGTTGGTTGTAAATTAGGGTGTGTTTTTTGTAATTCTGGCTCAGAAGGTTTTTATAGAAACTTATCAGCTAGTGAAATGGTAGAGCAATTTTGGCAAGTACAAAGACTAACAGAAAAAAGAATTAGCAACATGGTATTGATGGGTATAGGGGAGCCTTTAGATAATTATGAAAATGTTATGAAATTTATCCGTTTTATCAACTTAGAAGAAACATTCAATATTGGAATTAGAAATATAACAATATCAACTGCAGGGTTAGTTCCAGAAATATATAGACTGGCTGATGAAGGTCTAGGTATCACTTTGGCTCTATCTTTACATGCTTCTGATGATGAAAAAAGGCGAGAAATAATGCCTATTGCTAAAAGATATACTATTTCGGAGTTAATTACTGCTTGTAAGTACTTTGTAGACCAAACTAAAAGAAGGGTAACAATAGAATATGCAATGATTAAAGGTTTTAATGATACAGAAAAAGATGCTTTTAAGTTAGCAAAGGTCTTATCAGGACTTTTATGTAATATTAACTTAATACCTATTAACAACTCATATAATAAAAAGATGGAAAGAAGTTCCGATAAGGCAATTGAACGTTTTCAAAAAGTTCTTATGGACATTGGCTTTGAAGTTACTATAAGAAGAGAATTAGGTTCAGATATAGATGCAGCCTGTGGTCAGTTGAGAAAGAAGAGTTAGGGGGAAATGGGGTGATTTAATGAAAATTGTTAAAAAGACCCATACTGGTTTAGTTAGAGAACAAAATCAAGACTTTATCAAGACTGGAAAATGTCCTCTCGGAATATATGGGATAGTAGCAGATGGTATGGGTGGTCATAATGGCGGGGAATTAGCAAGCGAAATGGCAGTAAATTTGTTAGAAATGAAAATTAACTCAAGTGAAGTTATTCAAATTAAAACTTGGATTGAAGAGGTTAATTCCCATTTATATAACTATAGTTTATTAACACCTGAATTAACAGGAATGGGAACCACTTTGACATTAGGACTAATCAGCAATAATATGCTATATGTCGGCCATGTTGGTGATAGCAGGGCATATTTATTAAGGGGCAAAGAACTTTGCCAGCTTACCACTGATCATTCTTTTGTTCAAGAGCTTATAAATTTAGGAGATATTACTAAGGAAGAAGCTAATAACCATCCAAGAAAGAATATTTTGACACAAGCCGTAGGTACAGCAAAGGAAATTGAAATTCAAGTTTTAAATCAACCTATTGAATCTAATGATATTATTTTACTATGTTCAGATGGATTGACTAATTTAGTAACAAATGATGAAATATCCTTAATGTTACAAAATTATCAAATAGAAGATTGTGCTGAAAAATTATTGGAAACTGCATTAAATCGGGGAGGAAATGATAATATCTCATTGATAATAATTTCCTATGAAGGAGGGGTGAACTAGATGATTGGACGGAAATTAGCTAATAGGTATCAGATACTTGAGAAAATCGGTGGCGGAGGAATGGCTATAGTTTATAAAGCCCGTTGTACCCTATTAAACCGTATCGTAGCTGTAAAAGTTTTACGTCCTCAATTTGCCCATGATGAAGAATTTGTTAAAAAGTTTCGTAGAGAAGCTCAATCATCTGCTAGTTTATCCCATCCTAATATTGTAGGAATATATGATGTAGGTCAAGATAAGTCTGATTATTTTATAGTCATGGAATATATTGATGGAATGACACTTAAAGAATATATACAAAACAAAGGTGTATTAGAACCTAAAGAGGCTATGAAGATTGCTAAAGAAGTTGCAGAAGCATTAGCCCATGCCCATGATAATTCTATTATCCATAGGGATATTAAACCCCATAATATATTATTAACAAAAAATATGTCTGTGAAAGTAACGGATTTTGGTATTGCAAAGGCAATAACAAGCAATACTTTAACAGTACAAAATACTGGTTCAATTATGGGTTCTGTTCATTATTTTTCACCGGAACAGGCAAAGGGTTCTTATGCCGGTGTTCAATCAGATATTTATTCTTTAGGAATAGTAATGTATGAAATGTTAACTGGTCAATTACCCTTTGATGGCGAAAGTCCTATTTCCATTGCAATAAAACATATTCAAGAAAAAGTAAAACCTATTAGGGAAATCAAGCCCGATATACCTGAGGATATAGCTAAAATAGTGGAAAAATGTCTACAAAAAAATAGAGATGTTAGATATAATAACATCAGAGATTTACTAGATGATATTCAAAGTTGGCTTAAATATGGTAAAGTAGATGTTAAAATCCCTGATACCACTGCTCAACAGACCCAAGTTTTTAATGGTATAAATGGTATTAATGCTCAGATGCCAGTTGAAGAGAAAAAAGAGAAAAATTCAACTAATAAAAAGAAAAAAATTAGAAAAGGTATTTTGATTACAAGTATAGTTATATTGTTAATAGTTTTACCGATACTAGCTTATTTTGGTATTAGAAACCTTTTACATGTACCGGAAGTAGTAGTACCTAATGTTGAAGGGTTACGTTTAAATGACGCTATTGCTATTTTAAGGGAAAAAGGTTTAAATTATACCATAACTGAAGATGTATATCATGCTGAAATACCGGTAAATCATGTTGTATATCAACATCCAATACCAAATACAAGGGTAAAAAAGGGAAGGGAAATTGCTCTGACATTAAGTAGTGGCCCAGAATTTGTTACAGTTCCCGATGTAGTTGGAGAAGAAGAGAGGATTGCAAAAATAACTATTGAACAAGCAGGTTTAAAGGTAAATATTGAAAGGGAAAATAGCGAAACTGTACAAGAAGGAAGGGTTATTAGACAACTACCTTTAGGAGGAAACCTATTAAAAGGTGAAACTATAACTTTGATAATAAGTTCAGGCCCTCGATCAGTAGAATTACCAAACCTTATAGGTCTAACAGTAGAAGAAGCAAAAGAGCTACTTTCATATCTTAATGTCTCTGTTAGATTTGTTACTTATGAACCAAGTCAGGGAAATTCTCCTTCTGGAATTGTTATTAGACACTCTCATCAAGATAACCCATTGGTACAACCGGGGGTAACAACTATCGATCTTGTTGCAAGACCTTTTCAAGAAAAGACGAGAACCTTTACTGTTAATAATAGTGGTATTGATAAACCATATGTATTAAGGGTAATAGTCAAAGATTTAGGTGGTCAAAGAACTGTCTTTGATAATATAGTAAATCCACAAGAAGGTGATTTAGAAATAATGGTTAACTATTGGGAAAAAGGAGAAGTAGAATTTTATCGGGACAATGAACTAAAAGATAAAATACTATTACCATAGGGGTGATCTTTATAGTTTTACATGAAGGTATTATTGTAAAAGCTTTAAGTGGATTTTATTATGTAAAATGGGAGAATAAAATAATTCAATGCAGGGCTAGGGGGAAGTTTAAGAAGGATAACATTAAGCCTGTGGTAGGGGATAAAGTTGAATTTGCACTGATATCCCCTACCGAAGGGGTAATAGAAACGATCAAAGAGAGAAAAAATTGTTTGGTTAGACCAAGTGTTGCAAATATTGACCAGCTTTGCCTGGTTTTTTCCGCTATGGATCCAATCCCCGATTATCTTCTAATGGATAGGCTTACAGTTTTAGCTGGTAAAAATTCATTAGAAGTAATTATTTGTATAACTAAAATGGACTTAATTGATAAGACTTTTTTAGATAATATTGCACAAAGGTTTAAAGATACAGGATATACAATAATTGGAATTTCTAATAAGACTTTAGAAGGATTAGAGGAATTAAAAGAAAAACTTAAAGGGAAAATCACAACTTTATCTGGT
Organism: Anaerobranca gottschalkii DSM 13577; assembly: GCF_900111575.1. Lineage (NCBI taxonomy): Bacteria > Bacillati > Bacillota > Clostridia > Eubacteriales > Proteinivoracaceae > Anaerobranca > Anaerobranca gottschalkii. The sequence continues at coordinate 72,454 of NZ_FOIF01000005.1, forward strand.
CCATCAGGTGCTGGTAAGTCATCTCTAATTAACAATATTAACCCACAGTTTAAATTAGCGGTATCTTCAGTAAGTGAAAAAACTAAGAGGGGTAAACATACTACTACATTTTGTCAGTTACTTGAAGTTATGGAAAATAGTTTTGTTGTGGATACCCCTGGATTTACTTCATTGGAACTAACGGATTTTGATGTCTATGAACTAGACAAATATTTTCCTGAATTCATACCTTTTTCAAATTGTCGTTTTACTTCTTGTTTACATCAAAAGGAAGAAGGATGTAATATAAAATCTGCAGTAGAAAAAGGTTTAATTAATCCTGAAAGATATAATAGCTATCTTATGCTACTAGAGGAAATCCGTGAAAATAATCAAAAATGAGGTGGAATTTTAATGATAAAAATAGCACCATCTTTATTAGCAGCAGATGTTTTAAATTTAGCAAGGGATATAAAAATATTAGAAGAAAGTGGTGCCAATTGGTTCCATATTGATGTGATGGATGGAATGTTTGTTCCTAATATTACCTTTGGTCCCCAATATGTTTCTGCCCTTAGAAAAATTACAAATTTAGTTTTAGATGTCCATTTAATGGTGGAAAAACCTGAACGATATATTGAAGATTTTTGTAAAGCTGGAGCAGATTATGTAACGGTACATTGTGAAGCTACTCCCCATTTAGATAGAACATTACAGCTGATAAAATTTTATGGTAAAAAAGCGGGGGTTGCTTTAAATCCTGCCACCGATGTGAGAAGTATTAAGTATGTATTAGATAAATTAGATATGGTTTTATTAATGTCAGTAAATCCAGGTTTTGGTGGACAGAAATTTATCGAAAGCACATATGATAAATTAAATGATTTAAAAGAGTTGATTGGGGAAAGAAAAATAGAAATTCAAGTCGATGGTGGAGTTAATGATGAAGTAGGCCCTAAATTAGTAGACTTTGGTGCTACTGTTTTAGTAGCAGGTTCATATATTCTAAATCATCCTAACCCTAAAATAGCCATTGATTTATTAAGAAAAAATAATAAAAACTAACTTGTAATTTTTGAAAAAATTTCATATAATTAAAATGTAAAATTTAATAGGGAGACAAAAAACCACTAGGGGAGTTATTACAATAACTGAGAGGATGCTGTGGGCATCTGACCCTTTGAACCTGATCTGGGTAATGCCAGCGTAGGGAAGTCGGTTTAGGATAGGTGTATTCTAAATAAACCGTATTTCCTAGTGGGAAACGGTTTTTTTGTTTACCCTAAATATGGGAGGGATTTTATATGAATCGTAGACAAATTAAAATACTGGTGGAAACCAGTATGATGTTGGCATTGGCTTTTATTTTAAGTTATTTTAGGATAGGTCAAATGCCACAAGGGGGTTCAATTTCTTTACAAATGATCCCAATCTTCTTAATAGCTTTAAGATGGGGATTCAAAGCTGGGACAATAGCTGGAGTAGCCTTCGGTGTATTAAAAATAATTGGACCAGGTTTTTGGTTTGCCCATCCTATCCAGGTGATTTTAGATTATCCATTAGCCTTTGGAGTCATCGGAATTGCTGGTTTATTGAGAGATAATCAGTTATTAGGAATTTCTATAGCTGGTCTTTTAAGGTTTCTCGCTCACTTTATCTCAGGTATAGTATTTTTTGGTCAATATGCTCCAGAAGGCCAATCAGTTTTTATTTACTCGTTAATTTATAATGCTACTTATATGGTACCAGAGATTTTGTTGGTTATCTTTATAACTCCTTATATTGTTAATAAATTACATGATATACCTCATAATAAACCTAAAGAGGAAAGGTTGGTTTTATTAAGTTTATTGATGCCACTATTAATGATAACTGCTTATACTGGACGGGTTGATAATGCCATTGTTAAAGCTATAACAGAAGATAAGGAAGTACAAGTTTTGTTGATGAACATTTTTAAAGGTATTGTTTCACTAGGTTGGTTAGGGGTATTAGTTATCAATATCATAAAATTCTTTAAGGAAAAGGTAAAAACTCCATTGTTTATATTTATTAACTCTCAAGTGGTTGTAGTTTTGGCATATTTGATAATTAACAAATTTTTGAATTAAATCAATAAAAAACCTCCATTTGCCCTTTAAATTTGCAAGATCTAATGGTATAATTTTTTTGGTGGGTGAAAAATATGGCAATTTTGGTTTTCTTAAATGGTAGTACCGTTAAAGATAGCGAATTCTTTAAAGGAAAGATAGAGCTCATAATAGGGGTAGATGGAGGTTTTAATAATATTCCTCCAAAGCTTTTAAAGAACAATAGGATAGAAATCCTTGGTGATTTAGACTCCATTAAAAACTTGCCTCAAAAGTATAAAATCTTACAATACCCTAAAGATAAAGATTTAAGTGATTTTGAACTTACCCTTAAGTATATACATAATAATTATAAAGACCAAAAGGTTATAATATTTGGCTTAACTGGTGGGAGAATAGATCATCAATTATTTAATTTTTTTGTCCTTAAAAACTACATAAAGGATAATTATTATATAGGGGAAACGGAAAATGAAATTATTTATTTTTGCCATAATTTCTTTACTCTAAAAGGTTTTAAAGGACACACTTTTTCCCTTTTTCCATTAGAGAAATTAAATGAATTGACTATCAAAGGGGCATATTATTCTTTAGATAGACAAGATGTCGATTTATACCAGTCCTTAACGTTAAGCAATATAATAACAGGTGAATCTTTGAATATTACCGTCAAAACTGGAAATTTTGTCGTTATAGTTAATAAGACACAGAATAAATGGTAAAGGAAGTGAAGGGATGAAAATAGGTGTTATAAGTGATACTCATGGTGTTGTTAGTGTTTGGGATAAAGTAATGGAAGAATTTTTTGGAGATGTTAGTTTAATTATCCATTGTGGAGATGTTTTGTATCATGGGCCTCGTAACCCTATTGTAGAAGGTTATAATCCAGCTCTATTATCACAAAGGTTAAATTCTTTAAAAACACCTATCATTTTTGCAAAGGGTAATTGTGATGCAGAGGTGGATCAAATGGTTTTAGAACATCCCCTTCAAAATCCCTATGTCTTGATGATTGTAGATGGGAAAAAAATTTTAGCCCATCATGGGCATACTTTATCTTATGGTGATAAAATAAAATTAGCTCAAAAGTACAATATTGATATTTTTATAACTGGCCATACCCATATAGCAGAAATTTATAAAGATGGAAAAACTGTATTTTTAAACCCAGGTTCACCTAGTTTGACAAAAGGGGAATATTCTACCGTTGCTATTATTGAATCTAATGGAATTAAAATATTTGATATAAACTCAAAACTAAAAATAGAAGAATATACTTTTTAAAGGGTCAATTTACAAAGTATAATTTTTATTACAAAAAAGAGCTTTTTGTTTAGCTCTTTTTTTATTATTTTGGCACAATTTTTAGATGTAGTGAATATAATTTAAAATAGGAGGGTTATCTATGGGCAGAAGGAGAAAAAGAGGGGGCAATGGAAGAAAGATATTAGGAATACTTTTTGCTCTTATAGGAGTTTATATCTTAGTTAGTACATTACCTATTTATGTATGGTGGATAGTTATTGGGTTAGTTTTTATTATTGTGGGCTGGTTATTATTTAATGCGTAAGGGAGGGGTATTATGAAAATTTATGCTTACAAATTACCTAAATGTTTAAGTGCAATAGTTAAAGGAGTTTTAAAATTATTTGGCAAGGAAAAATAAAAAGCGCTGTTTAGCGCTTTTTACTCATTAATTTATAAATTTTAAAGGGCCCTTTGAACTTTACCAGCTTTTAAGCAGCGAGTACAAATACTAACTCTCCGAGGTGTACCATTGATCAATGCTCTTACTTTTTGAATATTAGGAGACCAACGTCTTTTTGTTTTTATGTTTGAATGGCTCACTTTAAAGCCAGTATGGCTCACTTTAGCACAGATTTCACATTTTTTTGCCATTAGAATCCACCTCCTTTATACAACATTTAATATTTTAACATACAATTGAAACTATGGCAATAGAAAACGATGGTTTTTCCAATTTTGTTAAAGAAATACTATGTATTTGCAATTATTTATATTATACAAAATTATTATAGACATTAGCAAGTTAGATTTATCCTTTTTTATATACTATTTTCTTTTAATTTTTATGTAAATGTAGTAAAATAATAACAAAGTAGATTTTTATAAGGAGGTACTAAAATGGAATTTACAAATGAGTTTGGTACGGTATCTATTCATAAAGATGTTATAGCTACTATTGCTGGTGCCAGTGCCCTTGAATGTTATGGTTTAATTGGCATGTATTCCCGCAATAATGTAAAAGACGGTTTTTCAGAATTATTGGGTTTGGAAAATTTAAACAAGGGTGTAGAAATCAAAAGTGTTGATGGTGAAATAATAATCGATTTATACATTGTCGTAACTTACGGTACTAAAATAAACGAAGTGGCCTATAATGTAATAGATAAAGTAAAATATACTGTGGAAAGTATCACTGGTTTGACAGTGGCCCAGGTTAATGTAAATGTACAAGGAGTTAGAGTAATTAACAGTTAGAGGAGGAAGACATAATGGATTTTAAATCAATTGATGGCACCCTGTTGAAAAATATGCTTATTGCCGGGGGCCAAGCTTTAAGTTTAAGAAAATCTGAAGTAGATAGCTTAAATGTATTTCCGGTCCCTGATGGAGATACTGGAACTAATATGAACTTAACAATGACATCTGCAATAAATGAAATAAAAAAAGTTAATAGCAATAAAGTAAAAGATGTGGTTAAAGCCTTAGCTATGGGATCCTTAATGGGAGCTAGGGGTAATTCAGGGGTAATTTTATCCCAGTTATTTAGAGGTTTTTCTAAAGTTTTAGAAACTAAAGATCAGATTACTCCTTTAGATTTTGCCCTTGGATTAAATGAAGGAGTTAAAACTGCTTATAAAGCAGTGTTAAAGCCAGTAGAAGGTACAATCTTAACTGTATCAAAATATGCTGCTAAAGCTGCCCTTATGGAAGCTAAACAAGGTAGTGATTTAGTCAAAGTAATGGAAAAAGCTTTAGAACAAGGGGAAATAACACTTAAACAAACACCTGAGATGCTTCCTGTTTTAAAACAAGCGGGGGTTGTAGATTCTGGTGGTAAAGGTTTATTAGTGATTTATGAAGGATGGCTAAAGTTTTTAAAAGGAGAAGAAATAGGGGATATTACCCAAGCCGATGAAGGAATAGTTGATTTTGTTGATGAACATCCTTTAGATCCAAAGGAAATAAAATTTGCTTATTGTACAGAATTTATAATATTTGGTAATAAACTAGATCCAGATAAAATCAGAAATGAATTAGTTGATTTAGGGGATTCATTGTTAGCAGTTGGGATGGAAGATATGGTTAAAGTTCATATTCATACAAATAACCCAGGAAAGGTCTTAGAAGTTGGAACTAAATGGGGAAGTTTAAAAGGAATTAAAATCGATAATATGCTACTTCAAACTGAAGAATTAAGGGAAGTAAAACACAATAAGGTAGAAAATTTAGGACCCAAAAAAGAAGTTGGGGTCATTGCTGTGGCTGCAGGAGAAGGGTTAAAGGAAATATTTATTAGTATGGGAGTGGATTATGTAATTGAAGGTGGTCAAACTATGAATCCGTCTACTGAAGATTTCCTTAAAGCTATGGAAAGTGTAAATGCTGATAGTTTTATTCTTTTGCCCAATAACAGTAATATCGTTTTAGCTGCACAACAAGCAGAAAAAATTGCTACAAAACCTACGAAGGTAGTCAGAAGTAAAACTATACCACAAGGGATAGCAGCATTATTAAATTATCAAAGTGAGGGTATTCCCCTTGAAGAGCTCTATCAAATGATGGAAGAAGCTATAACTAATGTTAAATCAGGTCAAGTTACTTTTGCTGTTAGAGATTCTAAATTTAATGACCTGGAAATTAAAGAAGGAAATATATTAGGTATTGCAGAAAATAAAATTGAAGTTATAGGGCAAGATGTTGAGGAAACAACATTGAGGCTTTTAGATAAGTTAATAACTGAAGATAGCGAAATAGTAACAATATTTTATGGGGAAGATATATCTAAAGAACAAGGGGAGAAGTTAATAGATACTATTATGGAACAATATGATAATGTAGAGGTAGAGCTTCATTATGGAGGACAGCCTTTATATTACTATTTAATTTCCGTTGAATAACCCTGAGGGGGATGATTATGAAGAAGGTAGCGATAGTAACAGATACTTCTGCAGACTTACCTCGAAGTTTAATAGAGGAGTTAAATATTCATGTAATTCCTTTAAAAATCCAAATTTCAACAAACACTTATAAAGAGGGTATAGATATATCCTTTGAAGAGGTTTATAGAAAATTTAGAGATGGTTGTCAAGAAATTATAGTAAACCAACCTTCCCCAGCAGAATTTATGGAGTTATATAAAGAACTTTCTAAGGAATATACAGAAATAATTTCTATTCATCTTTCATCTAAAATAAACGGGACAGTATCTTCTGCAGATATTGCTAAAAAAATGTTAGGTGATTTAGTAGACATTACTATTATAGATTCAGGATTAGTGTCAATGGGCTTAGGGGTACTAGTACTAGAAGTAGCTAGAGCAGCAAAAGCCTTAGAAAATAAAGAACAATTGTTATTGTTAGCTAATAAAATTAAGGATTCAATTAAAGGCTTTTTATTAACAGAGGGAGAGTATAAAAATTTATTTTTACCCCAAATGGATAAGGCTGAAGAACCTTATATCTATAATATTTTTATGTTTAATAGTGAAGGATTTAAATTTTTAGAGGGTCATAGAAATAAAGCTAAAAGTTTACAAGATTTTGTTAATGTTATTTGTTCTCATGTTGATAATGGATTAAAATATAAAATTGCTATCATACATTCTGATAATTTAGAAGATGCCGTTAAATTAAAGGATCTAATTGAAAGTAATATAAAATACGATCATTTGATTTTTTCAGAATTAAGTTCTATATCAGCATATAATTTAGGTTTAGGAGCAATAGGTCTAGTTTTATATCCCGTTTAACTATAGCAAAGATATTAGGAGGTCCCTTCCATGAGTGTATTTGATATTATCGGCCCGGTAATGATTGGGCCATCTAGTTCCCATACAGCAGGTGCAGTAAGGTTAGGTAAAATGGCGAGAACTATTGCCAATGAGCCTATTAGTCATTGTGATATTTTCTTATATGGTTCTTTTGCCAAAACCTATAAAGGTCATGGAACAGATTTAGCTTTAATAGCAGGGTTATTAGGTTTTGATACCGATGATGAAAAAATTAAGGATTCATTTATATTGGCACGGAAACAGCAACTTACCTATCGTTTTATTGAAAGTAATAAAAAAGGTTATCATCCTAATACCGTTGAATTTCACATTGAAACTAAAAGTGGTCAAAGGTATAGAATTGTTGGTTCTTCTATAGGTGGAGGAAATATAATTATTACTGAACTTGATAATTTCAAGGTAAAACTCACGGGAACATATTTTACACTAATTATTCCCCATGAAGATCGCTATGGAATAATTTCAAAAATAACCAGTGAAATAGCAAAGGATCAGGTTAATATAGCCTATATGCGGGTAATTAGGGAACAAAAAGGGGTAAGGGCATTAATGGTAATAGAAACAGATCAGCAAGTATCCCAAAGTTGTTTAGATAATATGTTAAAACTCGATGGTGTACTAAAAGTATCTTTTATTAACCCAATTTAGAAAGGATGTTATTATGCACTTCCCAGATAATCTAAAAGACATGCTAATTAAAGCAAAAGAAATGAATTGTTCCTTATCAGATTTAGTTATTAAAATTGAAAGTGAAAAGGCCGAAAAGTCTACAGAGGAAATTTTCCAAAAAATGATGGGTTATTGGAAAATAATGAAAGAGGGTATTAACAAAGGAATAGAAGAAAATATTAAATCAGTATCTGGGTTAACGGGAGGAGATGCTAAAAAATATCATTTAGAAAATAAAGGTTTATTAGGAGAAATTGCTCAAAAAGCTGTTGCTTATTCTATGGCTATGGCAGAAGTTAATGCGGCTATGGGTAAAATTGTAGCAACTCCTACAGCCGGCTCTTGTGGTATTTTGCCAGGAGTTTTACTTTCAATTTCTGAAGCTAAAAAAATAGAAGACGATAAAGTTGTGAAATCTTTATTTACAGCTGCATATATTGGGCATGTTATTGCTAAGAAAGGTACTGTGGCAGGAGCTGAAGGGGGATGTCAAGCAGAGTGTGGTAGTGCTGCAGCTATGGCTGCCGCTGCTGTGGTGGAATTATTAGGAGGGGAATTAGAAAATATTTTAGATGCTGTAGCTATTGCTTTACAAAGTATTATGGGATTGGTCTGTGATCCTGTCGCTGGTTTAGTGGAAATTCCCTGTATAATCCGTAATGGGAGCTGTGCCGTTACAGCAGTAATGGCTGCTGATTTAGCTTTAGCGGGGGTAAAAAGTGTTATTCCTGCTGATGAGGTAATTTCCGCTATGGCGGAAGTTGGTAGTCTTCTACCAGTAGAATTAAGGGAAACATCTATGGCAGGTCTAGCAAATACACCGACGGCAAGGGCTATAGAAGAAAAGCTTGGAGGTTAGATAAAATAGAAAAAAGCGAGATAATTTTCAAATCTCGCTTTTTTTATTTTTTTATTAGTTATTGTTATCATTTCCACTTGTGGAAAACACTTCTAGCATACATCTATTTAATCAGTGTAATAATAAAAATACCAAGGAAAAAGGAGGTGAACACAAATGGCACGTAAAAGAAGAAGACGTAGTTTGGTTCCCCAAGCTGAACAAGCTCTAGATCGTTACAAATATGAAATAGCTTCTGAATTAGGTTTAACTAACCAAATTCAAACTGGTGGATGGAATAACCTAACCACTAGACAAGTAGGCCAAATTGGTGGTCAAATGGTTAAAAGAATGATTCAAGATGCAGAACAACAACTTCAAGGAAAACAATACTAATTTAAATAAAAAATTAACAAAGGAGGTGTAAAAATAGATGGCAACTATGAATCCTAATACTAGTGAAAGACAACAAGGGTTTTCAGAACAGCAAATATTAGTACCACAAGCTGAGCAAGCTCTAGAAAATCTTAAAAACGAGATTGCTTCAGAACTTGGATTATCTCAAAAAATCCAATCTGTTGGTTATGCCAACATGACTCCTTATGAAGTAGGTAAAATTGGTGGCCAAATGGTTAAGAGAATGATTGAAATGGTTGAAAACCAAATGGCCAATAAGTAAATTGGTATGAAAAGGGTGCTCTTTTGAGCATCCTTTTTTTTTTGACCCACAACTATAATTCATAATTATACCGGCGGTGGGGGCCGCCGGTCTGGGAGAGGAGAAACCGGAGGAAGAGTTATGGGGAAATGGTTTGTTTTTTGCTGCAAAGATTAGTGTGTTTTAAAATTTAACCTTTGCTGCATCTCCGGTTCATTATATATATTTCCTTTTTTTAAGTTATTTATTCAAAAAAAATAAAAAAATCTTTTTAGTTATTTGCTAGATTTAAAGGAAATATGGTAAAATTAGCAAAGGTGATGTTTATGAGAGTAATAGCAGGAGAAAAAAGGGGATTTCCACTAAAAAGTCCAAAAGGCTTAAATACTAGACCTACATCAGATAAAATTAAAGGAGCTATCTTTAATAGTTTAGCAAATTACGTAGATTTTATTGATAAAAAAGCTATAGATTGTTTTGCGGGAACAGGAGCTTTAGGAATAGAGTTTTTAAGTAGAGGAGGAAGTTATTGTACTTTCTATGAATTGAATTCACAGTCTTTAAATTGTATTAAAGATAATTTGAAAAAAACTGATTATGAAAATAAAAGTAAAGTTGTTAAAGGTAATGTAATAACACATCTAACTAAAACTTCAGAAAAATACCATTTGTTTTTTGTAGACCCTCCATATAACCAAGGTTTATCTCAAAAAGTAATTGATTTAGTTGTAGCTAAAGATTTACTTTTAAAAGATGGAGCTATAGTTATAGAAACAGATAAAAAAGAAAATCTTGATATTGCAAATCACTACTTTATTCTTGCAAATGAAAAAAATTATGGTGACACTAAAATTACTATTCTTTTAAGGAGTTGATGTAAATGAAGAGGGCAGTATACCCAGGTAGTTTTGACCCAATTACAAAGGGGCATTTAGATATTATTAAAAGGGCTAGTAAAATTTTTGATGAAGTTATTGTTGCTGTTGCTACTAATTCCAGTAAGAAACCTTTATTTACTATAGAAGAAAGAATAGAAATAATAAATAAGGTAGTTCAAGACTACCCAAATGTAAAAGTTGATACTTTTAATGGTTTATTAGTGGAATATTGTTCTAATAAAGAAGCTTATGTCATTATTAAAGGGTTAAGGGCGGTATCGGATTTTGAATATGAATTTCAAATGGCTTCAATAAACAAAAAATTGAAAGAAAATATAGAAACCCTTTTCATGATGACAAATACAAAGTATTCTTATTTGAGTTCTAGTTTAGTTAAAGAAATAGGAAGGTTAAATGGTTCCATAGAAGACCTCGTTCCTCAAGAAATAATACCTATTATATTAAAGAAACTTAATTCTTTACAGTAAAGTAGGCAATTTTAATAGATTTATATACCAAGATGATTGTAAAAAATAGAAATAGTAATATTAAAGGAATAAAAAGTAAGGTAATTCTTGATAAGATAAATGACAGTGAAAAGGTAGGGGTTTGGGTTAGAAAAACAGGTAAACTTGTAGGAAGTACATTTATTATACCAAATTTAACCAGTAAATAGGTGTATGTTGCGGCAAAGAATCCATGGAAAATTCGAGCAAATATAAAGGGTTTAATATTTAAGTCTGTATGACTTACCATACTTGCCACTTGAGCTATAACTGAAATACCACTAAAAGCAATAATAAATCCCACTGCCACAAGTTGAGATAATGGTGCAACATCACTGATGGCAGCTTTTTGACAACCTATGGTAACTTCAAAAATCCCGCTTATATAGGCTACTATTAAGTTGAAAGTAGCACCTAAAGGTTCAAAAAATCTTAACAAAATAGTAGCTAAAAAACCTACTAAACCGATTTTTAATAGAACCCTAATCAATACAGAAAATAAAATAATAAAACCACCAATAGCTAACATGGTAGAGACGGATTTTCTAATTGCATCTCCCAATAACTTACCAATTGGTCTACCATCTTCTTCTCGGGCTTTTTTTAAATTTATTAAAGCCCTTAATAGAATATTTTGTTTTTTAGAGAATTTATCCTTTATATCAGATCTATCATTTCTTTTATAAAAAGACATTAGGATCCCAACTGTAAAGCTAGAAAGGTAGTGGGCAGCGGCAATTAGCATTCCATATTCTACTTTGTGAAACATACCTACAGCTACTGCCCCAAACATGAATAGTGGATCAGCGGTATTAGTAAATGACATTAGTCGTTCACCTTCAGTTTTATTGCAAAGACCTTTATGGCGGAGTTCACCGGTTAAAATAGAACCAATAGGGAATCCAGATGCAAGACCAACGGCCATGACAAAGGAGCCTGCCCCTGGTACATTAAAAATAGGGCGCATAATTGGTTCTAATAAAACCCCCATAAAGTGTACTACTCCCACTCCCATAAGCAATTCTGCAGCGATAAAAAAAGGAAGTAGAGCAGGAAAAACTACATTGAACCATAGATTTAAACCATCTTTTGCAGCACTAAAAGCATCTTCAGGGTATAAAACCATTGAAATAGCTAAAAATACTGTACAAAAAGCTCCCAAATAAATTAATATATCTTTTTTCCTCATATCATCCTCTCCTATAAATTAGTCTCTTCTAATCATATTTTAAAAAAATTATAAGTATGCATCTTTTTATTCGCTAAAAAAGGTAATAAAATTGGATGTTTATATCATAACTTATGTTAGGTGGTGGTAAACTTGAAGAAGGATAGGCCTAGAGTTGGTTTAGCTTTAGGAGCAGGTGCTGCGAGAGGTCTGGCCCATATAGGAGTCTTGAGGGTTTTAACAGAGAACAATATTCCTATAGATTATATTGCTGGAACTAGTATGGGTGCTTTAATAGGCAGCTTATATGCTGTGGGGATTTCCCCTAATATGATAGAAAAGTTAGCCACTAACCTTTCAAATTCTTCTTGGGTTGATTTGACATTACCTAGAAAAGGACTAATTGCAGGAGAAAGAATAGAAGAAATGCTAAGACTTCTTACTAGGGGATGTAATATTGAAGAAACTAAAATACCTCTGAAGTTGGTGGCTACAGATATAAAAAATGGAGAAAGGGTAATAATAGATCAAGGGCCTTTATATAAAGCTATCCGAGCTAGTATTAGTATTCCTGGAATTTTTAAACCAGTAGAATACTTAGATCGTCTTTTAGTTGATGGAGCTTTAGTTGACAGGGTACCAGCTTCTATAGTGAGGGAAATGGGAGCAGATTTGGTAATTGCAGTAGATGTAAATACCTTTAAACCAACAATTGATGTTCATAATATTTTTGATATTCTTTTACAAACCTTTGATATTATGGAAAGGGAATTAGTAAAATATAAAAAAATAGATGCTGATATTCTTATTCAACCTAAGGTAATGGATATTGGAGCAATGCAGTTTTCTAAAGTTGATGAAGGAGTAATGGCAGGGGAGGAAGCTTGTAAGAAGGTATTAAGTAAAATTAAAGAAAAGCTAGGGATGGAGGAGTTAAATGAAAAACAATAGAATTATTAAAAAAATTTCTCTGGCGATATTAATTATTTCTTTAGTAGTTTTCTTATTATTAGGAGATACCGGTTATTTAGCGGTATTTCCAGGATCAGCAATTTTGGTAGAAGAGTTGGTAGAAGTAGAAGGTTATCCCCTTCAAAATGGTGATTTTTACTTATTAACGGTAAGTCAACAAAAGGCATCACCAGTTTTATTTTTATACGGCCTTTTATCTCCAAAGACGGATCTTTATAAAAGGGAAGCTGTTATTCCTCCTGATATGGATTTGGAGGAGTATTATGAATTATCTAAAGAAATGATGGTTAACAGTCAAATCAAAGCAAAATATGTTGCTTTAAAACATTTAGATTATGATGTTAAAATTACTTCTGAAGGGGTTTTAGTAGAAGGGGTATTGCAAACAGGAACAGCTTACGGTTTATTACAAGAAGGAGACTTGATATTAGCTATTGATGGTGAAGAAGTGTTCTTTGATGAACAAGTAATAAGAGAAATAAGAAATAAAAAAATAGGGGAAAGTATTAATATTAAAATTAATAGGGATGGTAAAATATTAGAAATAGATGTACCTGTAGGGGTAAATCAGTCATCACCAGAGACTCCTGCTTTAGGAATTTGGGTAAGAAATAAAAAATTAAAGCTAGATTCTCCCTTGGATATAAAGATCAATACTGGAAATATAGGGGGACCTTCAGCGGGAATTATGTTTGTTTTGGAAATATATAATCGCTTAACGGCAGAGGATATAACAAGTGGGTTAAGTATAGCAGGAACTGGAGAAATACGTTGGGATGGAACAATTGGTCCTATTGGAGGGATGAAACAAAAGGTCTTTGCAGCAGAAAAAAAAGGGGCAGATCTTTTATTCTGTCCCGTAGAAAATTACCCTGAAGCCAAAAGATATGCAAAAAAGATTGAAGTTATACCTGTCTCTAGTTTAGAAGAAGTGTTAGATTATTTGAAAAATAAATAATTAAATGAAGAAGATTTAAGTTAAAATAACGGCATTTTGGGTATACTCTAAGCCTAAGGTAAATTTTTTATAAAAGAACTTGGAATAAATATTTGTTGCAGAATTCTCGAATAGTAATTGTCTTTTTTCAACGGTTCCATTATTAAATTCTTTTAATAGTTTGTTATAATTTAAAGAATAAGGAACATTGCAGTTGCTCTTTAAAGATTTCAAAAGATTTAGCCCTTCTGGAGAACATCCAAGGATCCGTAAATAATTACCAGGGTATTCATTAGATTCTAATAGTAATTCCTCATTTAATTTTAAAATAAAATGGAGAATGATTCGAGAAATTCTACTTTTAGCAAATCTTTTTGAACGTACTAATCCAATAAGCTCACTAATGTTAGAACTTTCTATAGCCTTTTGAAAAATTCTATTTTCTAGGCCTACTTCAACTCTAGCCAATTCTTTTAATCCTTCTGTACCTTCTCGTAGTAAAAGGTGATAGAAAAATTCAGACATTTGATCCAAACTTGCCGGTATTTGTTGTTTATTTAAAGTATTAATTAAAATTTGGTAACTTGAATTAGGAATATATTTTTTTATAGTGGGATTATTGTTTTTTATTAAAGGTCTAAGGGCTGTAGCACTGGCTACAGCTATTTCATTTTGAGGTAAAATGGGGTCATTATAATTATTATTAAATCTCTTAATAGTATCAACATTGATAGGGAGTTTTTTCCTCAAAATTTCTTTAAGATATTCTATAGCTAAAATATTATTAGAACCTTTTAATATTTCTTCATCATTAAGTAATTGTTTTAACCCCTCACTGTAGCTAATTCCCTTTTTTAATATTTCTTTGATCATCCCCTTTTGTTCAAGGTCTAATAACTTTTGAGCAATAGCTTTTAAACTGTTAATATCACCTTTTTCTGAGCCGAAAACTAGATGGGTTACTATTCCGGTGTTAGCTAAGATATTTACTGCACCTTTTGCAAATCCTTCAGCACTTTGAGTTGCATAGACTGTTGGTAATTCAATAACTAAATCAACACCATTATTGAGGGCAATTTCTGTTCTTGCCCACTTATTAATTATAGCAGGTTCACCCCGCTGTACATAGTTACCACTCATTACCCCTACTACATATTTGCAACCTGTAAGTTCTTTTGCTTTTTCTAGATGGTATAAATGACCATTATGAAATGGATTATATTCTATAATTACACCTAAAACCTTTTCCATCATTATCACCTTTTCTGATTTTTATTTTATAGATTAAGTTAATTATAGCATAAGTTATCCCTTTTTATTAAATACTATATCTACATAAAAGTTAAAGGTTTTTATTGCTTTTGTGAGTAGAGAGATAATTATTTTAATAAAAATTTAACGGATAATACTTGAAAAACCTGTCCATAACTAATAGAATAATATAGGGATTGTTGTAATAAAAATTAAGGAGGTTAATACATTGAAAATTTTAGTAGTAAACTGTGGAAGTTCTTCATTAAAGTATCAATTGTTTGATATGAATGGAGAACAAGTATTAGCAAAAGGTATTGTAGAGAGAATTGGAATTGATGGGGTTTTAGTACATCAAAAAGGTGAAGGTGATAAAGTAAAAATTCCTAATAACATACCAAATCATAAAGTAGCAATTGAGCTAGTAATTAATACTTTGACTGATAAAGAATTAGGAGTTTTACAGGATATTACTGAAATTGAGGCAGTAGGACACAGAGTTGTTCATGGTGGTGAAGCATTTTCCCAGTCAGTTCTTATTGATGACTCTGTAATGGCGACTTTAAATAAATGTATTGAATTAGCACCATTACATAACCCGCCAAACATAATGGGTATAGAAGCTTGCGCCCAAGTATTACCAGGGGTTAAGCAAGTAGCAGTTTTTGATACTGCTTTTCATCAAACAATGCCTAAAAAGTCTTTTATTTACAGTTTGCCATATGAAGCCTATGAAAAATATTCTATAAGAAGATATGGTTTCCATGGTACTTCCCATAAATATGTAGCACAACAAGCTGCAAATCTTTTAGGTAAAGATTTAAAAGATCTTAAAATAATTACATGTCATTTAGGTAACGGAGCGAGTATTACCGCTATTGATGGTGGAAAATCTGTAGATACCAGTATGGGCTTTACTCCCCTTGAAGGTTTAACTATGGGAACAAGATGTGGAGATATTGACCCTGCTATTGTCTTCTATCTTATGAAGAAAATGGATCTAGATTTCGACGGAATCAATGATTATTTAAATAAAAAGTCAGGGGTATTAGGTATTTCTGGAGTTAGCAGTGACTTTAGAGATATTGAATCAGCGGCAGCAGAAGGAAACGAAAGGGCTCAATTAGCTTTAGATGTTTTTATACACAAAGTTAAAAAATATATTGGAGCTTACACAGCTGTTCTTGGCGGTGTAGATGCTATTGTCTTTACCGCAGGTTTAGGTGAAAACTCACCTGAAACTAGAGAAGCAGTTTTAAAAGGATTTGAATACCTAGGTTTAGAAATCGATACTGAAAAAAATAAAGTAAGGGGCAAAGCCGTTAATTTCTCCAAGGAAGGTAGCAAAGTCCAAGCATTAGTAATTCCTACTAACGAGGAATTAATGATTGCTAGAGATACTCAAGCTATTGTAAAAAAATAGAACCTTGACTTTTTCCTTGTAGTGTTATAAAATTGAGGGTGATTTCATGAAAGGGTTACAGGCAATAAACCTTGATGAAATAATTAAACAGCCTAATTTAACTAAACAATTTTCTTTTAATATAGACCCAACTGAAATAAAAGAATTAACAGGATATATAAACCCAAGTTCACCGATACGACTAGACCTTTCTATTAGGTTTGCCGATGACATTTTTTATGTTACTGGTGAATTGACCGGTGTATTGGAACTTGAGTGTAGCAGGTGTATGGAGACTGTTGCTTATGAAACAAACTACCCCATCGCCGAACGTTATAGTCTAAAAACCCAAAAGGATGAAGATATTATAATTTTAAGTAAAAGTAAACTTCAAGTTGAAGAAATCCTTAGGGAAAGTTTAGAATTTGCTATGCCTGTAAAAGTCCTTTGTAAAGAAAGTTGTTTAGGATTATGTCCCCATTGTGGCTGTAATTTAAATTTATCAACATGTCAATGTCTAAAGGATCAAATTGATCCTAGATTGGCAATTTTAAAAGATTTATTAAAAGAATAACCTATGTTAGGGAGGTGGATATAAATGGCAGTACCTAAGCGGAGACAATCTAAAGCACGTCAAGCTAAAAGAAGAGCTAATTGGAAGTTAGAATTACCTACAAATATGGCATGTCCACAATGTCATCAACCTAAATTACCACATAGAGTATGTCCTGAATGCGGATATTATAAAGGTAAACAAGTTGTAGGTAAATAATTTAAAGGCAATATTTATTGTAGGTTTACAATAAATATTGCCTTTAATTCTTTTCTATGAAAAAATACTAGAATAAATATTTAAATAAATTTTTACAAAAGATAAAATTATAGCTTGCATAATAACTAATATACCTTTATAATTATTAATATCTGGTACTAATATATGGTTACAATATGGGAGGTATAACATGGCTAGGGGAAATAAAAATAAGAAGTTAAGGCATCAAAGTTTACTTAAATTAATTGAAGAAAATCCCTTTTTAACCGATGAAAAACTAGCTGAAAAGTTGGGGGTATCTATTCAAACAATCCGACTTGATAGGTTAGAATTAGGTATTTCAGAGCTAAGGGAGAGAACTAAGAGTATGGCCCAAGAAGTGTACTCTGAACTCCGCTCTTTAAATAAACAAGAATTAGTGGGAGACTTATTATCATTAGATTTAGGGAAAAGGGCTATTTCCCTCTTACAAACAACAGAGGCAATGGCTTTTCAAAATAATAATATCGTTAGGGGACATTACATTTTTGGTCAAGCCAATAGTTTAGCTGTAGCAGTTATTGATGCTACTGTAGCTTTAACAAAAGAAGCAAATATAAAATACTTAAAACCAGTATATGGTGGAGAGAGATTAGTAGCTGTAGCAGATGTTATTAAACAAGATGGTAATAATTTTTATGTGGAAGTAAATACTTCCAGTGACGATAAACAGGTTTTTCATGGTAAATTTGTCATAATACAGAAAGGGGAGGTAAAATAGATGGTTAAAATTGCTTTAGATGTTATGGGGGGAGATAATGCTCCACAAGCTCCAATTTTAGGAGGTGTAGAAGCATTAAAAACTGATAGTGAACTATACATATATTTTGTGGGACCGGTGCAGGCTATAAAGGAACAATTATCTAAATTAGATATAGAAAAACTTGAAGGACGTTATGAAATAATAGATGCCCAGGAAGTAATAACTAATGATGATAAACCAGTGGAAGCCGTTCGTAGGAAAAAGGATTCTTCACTAGTGAAGGCAGTGACTTTAGTAAAGGAAGGTAAGGCAAACTCTGTTGTCACAGCAGGGAACACTGGAGCTTTTATGGCTGCAGGTTACTTTATATTAGGTAGAATTAAAGGTATTTCAAGACCTGCATTAGCACCTATTTTCCCAGCTCAAGGAGGCAAACACACTGTAGTGTTAGATATTGGTGCTAATATGGATGCAACTGCTGAAAATTTATTACAATATGGGAAAATGGGAAGTATTTATGCTCAAAGGGTATTTAATATAAAAAATCCTAAAGTTGGCCTTCTAAATGTAGGAGTTGAAGAAGGTAAAGGAAATGAGGTTACTAAAGCAGCCTATGACTTACTGAAAAATGATCCCAGTATTAATTTTATAGGGAATGTTGAGGCAAGGGATGTGCCTATGGGTGTAGCTGATGTTATAGTTTGCGATGGTTTTGTAGGGAATGTAATGCTCAAGTTTATGGAGGGTTTAGCGTCATCTATATTTGCTTCTTTAAAAGAAGAATTAACCCGAGGAGTTTTTAGAACTATAGGTGCTATGTTATTAAAGCCTGCTTTTAAAGACTTTAAGAAAAAGATGGATTATTCAGAACATGGTGGGGCTCCACTTTTAGGAGTAAAAGGTGCATGTATAAAGAGTCACGGTTCTTCAGATGCTAAAGCAATTAAAAATGCAATATTAAAACAAGGAAAGGGGATGATAGAAGTACTAGAGAAATTCAATGAAGGAATTTAATATTTATGAAAGGAGAATTTAAATGGCAATTAAATTAGTTGTAGACAGCACTGCGGATTTATCTCAAGACATCATAGAAAAATATGACATAACTGTAGTTCCTTTAAATGTTCATTTTGGAGATGAAGTTTTCAAAGACGGAGTAGATTTAAATACAGAGAGCTTTTTTGCTAAACTACAAAATTCAGAAGTTATGCCTAGAACTTCCCAACCATCTCCTGGGGATTTTTACAAAGTATACACTTCCCTTTTAGCAGAAGGACATTCCATTATTTCTATCCATATTTCCTCTAAGTTAAGTGGAACTTATCAATCTGCTGTAATTGCTAAGAATATGTTAGAGGATGCTGACATAACTATTATTGATTCAAAATCAGCTTCACTAGGTTTAGGATTAATAGCTTATCAAGGGGCAAAACTAATAAAAGAAGGTAAGGGTGTTAAAGAAATACAAGAAATATTAAACAAAATTATCGAAGATCAGTTAATCTGCTTTGGTGTAGATACTTTAGAGTTTCTACAAAAAAATGGACGTATAGGTAAAGCTTCAGCACTCATAGGTACTTTATTAAATGTTAAACCAATTCTCACCCTGAATTCAGAGGGAATCGTAGCTCCTTTAGGAAAAGTAAGGGGAAAAAATAAAGTCATTCCTTACTTAGTGGAAAAGATTAAAGAAAAATTTAATGATGATTTAGTTAATGTAGCAATTGCCCATGCCTTAACTCCTGAGCAAAAAGATGAGTTACTGGCTTATGCTATACAAGAGTTAAATATTAGTGAGATATTAGAAGGTAATATTGGTAGTGTTATTGGGACAAATACAGGTCCTGGTGTAATTGCCATAGTTGCCCATAAAAAAATAGTTTAGTAACTTGCAAATAATAACAAAAGTAGTTAAAATATATGGGGAAGGAGGTGGCCCTGATGAGCGTATTTGACAGAGTAAAGAAAATAATAGTGGAACATACCAATGTAAGTGAAGATGCTGTAACTTTAGATGCTAGCTTCCAAGATGATTTGGATTTAGATTCCCTTGATATTATGGATTTACTTATGGTATTTGAAGAAGAGTTTGATGTGCAAATTCCAGATGAAGAACTACAGAAAATTAAAACTGTAGGTGATGTAGTAAATTATATCAATGAATAATATATAAGTAAGCCCCGTGATCTACGGGGCTTATAAAAGGTAATGTAAAAAGTTCTATGAAAAAATAGATTAAATACCACACGAACAGATTAGCATAAAGAAAAATAACGTAATCGCTCTTGACAAACAGTCTTAAAAGGCTAATTCAAAGATAACAAGGGCGAAGGGAACAAAAGAAAGGCATAACAAATAAGCCCTTGACGTTACCAATTTTAGCCTTTTAAGACTTCGGTTTGTCAAGAGTTCGCAAGCCGATTACTAGTTCCTGCCCGGGCTCTGCTAAACAAAAGCTAGGCTGTTTCTTCTGTAATCCATTGTTGGGCTAATTTAATAAGTTTTGCCCACTTTGCAGGCATAGTAGGAAGGTTACTA
>NZ_FOIF01000006.1:0-17247 GCF_900111575.1 Anaerobranca gottschalkii DSM 13577
TCTACCCTTATTTGAATAATTAGCAATTAAGCTAGAAAAATCCATCTCCTCCATTACTTTTTTTAGGGTATAGACTGGATCGTCTGACGGTAATCCTATTTGATAAAGATCAAAATTAATTTCCTGTTGCCCTTTTTCGAAAAATTGGTTATAATAGAATTCATTGGAATAACAGTTTATTTTTCTCATAGTTATATTATACAATATAACTAAGGAAAAGTGGTCAATCTTGATCATCTTTTCCATTTTTTTATATAAAAAAGTCAGCTAACTCTTATGAGTCAAGCTGACTTTTTTGGTGCCTATTTCCCGACAGCCCCCTTTTATTTTTTATTCAATTTTTTTCATCCTGAAGAATATATAGAATATATAAAAACTTTAGGAGGATAACTATGTTTTTAAGTGATTGTAAACGGGGAGACCAAGTGGAAATTGTAGAAATAACTGACAATTGGGGGAGAGAGCAAGCTATTCGCTTTGGTATTGCTAAAGGAAGTAAAGTAATCTGCCAAGCTGTTATTCCTAACGGGCCAGTAGTCATAAAAAAAGGGCAAGGAACAATTGCTATAGGCTACCCTGTAGCATCAAAAATCATAGTTAAAAGGAGGTGGAGATAATGGCTGTAATTGCTTTAGTAGGAAATCCCAATGTAGGTAAATCTATTTTTTTTAATTACTTAACAGGTAATTACGTAGATGTTTCAAATTTTCCAGGAACAACGGTAGATATCAGTAGTGGTAAGTTAGGAGAACACTTAATTATCGATACACCTGGTGTATACGGTATATCATCCTTTAATGATGAAGAAAAAGTGACTAAAAAGGTAGTATTAGATGCCGATATGGTAATTAATGTTGTAGATGCCAATAACTTAGATAGAGATCTTTTTCTAACTTTGCAATTACTAGATATGGGTAAACCTATGGTAATTGCTTTAAATATGATCGATGAAGCTGAAAAAAATGGTAGGGAAATAGATATAGAAGAATTATCTTCATTATTAGGAGTAGATGTCATTCCAACCATAGCAGTTAAAAAAATCGGTTTAGCAAAGGTAAAAAGGGCTTTAAATTCATTTAAAATTGGGAAGTTAGATCAAAAGTTATTGAAGGACATCCAAAGTATAAAAACAACAAAAAAACCTTCTATCCAAGAAGGAATTTTATTGTTAGAAGAAGACCCTGAAATGTTGAAAAAATATCGAATTTCTTCTAGAAATTTACGGGAAGAGTACTATTTGTATAGAAGGGAACGGGTAAATGAAATTTGTTCTAAAGTTATTAATGATATAAGTAATTGGAAAAGGGGGAGGAGTTTTTCTGAAAAACTAAATTATCTTTTAATACATCCAGTCTATGGATTTATTATTCTTATTGTTATATTAGCAGTAGTATATACCTTTGTAGGAAAGTTAGTTTCAGGATATGTAGTAGATTTTACTGAAGGGTATCTTATGGAAGAACTAATCCTTCCTGGGTTAATAAAGTTAGCTAGCAAATGGATTACCCCCCAATCCTTAATTGGCAACTTAATGTTAGGAGAATTTGGTTTTTTTACTTTAACTATTAAATATTTAATTGGATTACTTTTACCTTTAGTAGTGAGTTTCTTTTTTGTAATGTCTCTAATGGAAGATAGTGGTTATTTGCCTAGGGTTGCTGTTTTATTAGATAAACATTTATCTAAAATTGGGTTAAATGGCAAAGGAATTATTCCTATAATCCTTGGATTTGGTTGTGTAACCATGGCCACAATTACCACAAGGATATTGGGAACTCAGAAGGAGAGGACAATAGCTACAATTCTTTTAGCTATAAGTATACCTTGTAGTGCTCAAATGGCTGTGATTTTAGGATTATTATCTTCACTAGGTGGATATTACATAACTATTTATATATTGACGATGATCTTTATATTTATAATTATTGGAAAGTTAACATCCCTATTGCTACCTGGCAAATCTAATCCTCTACTTTTAGATTTACCTAACTTGAGATTTCCTAAGATGAAAAATGTCTTTAAAAAAACATATTATAAGACTTTGGGTTTTTTGCAAGATGCCTTACCTTTATTTACTATAGGAGCTATGCTAATAGGTGGATTAAATTATTTCAATATACTAGATAGGTTTCAATCTTATTTATCACCATTAACAGTCAATTGGCTCAAATTGCCTAAAGAAACGGCAAATATCTTTATTATGGGACTGATTCGTAGGGATTTTGGAACAGCGGGGTTAATCAGTTTAACTTTAACTCCAGAGCAAACTTTGATTTCATTAGTTACAATAACCTTATTTGTTCCTTGTATTGCCAGTATAATGGTAATTTTAAAAGAACGGGGTATTTTTACAGGGATCATAACCATCCTTTTAAGTATCTCCATTGCCTTTTTCACTGGAGGGTTATTGGCAAGTTTAGTTTTATAAATCCTAAAAAGTATGCAGGATTATCTGGAATTTTGTCGTATTATTTTATGTGGGGATATTTGGAAAGGAGTTGCTTATGTTGATTGAAATTAAAAATGCAAGTAAAGTGTATAATGGCAGTAATGTCCCAGCATTAGAGGAAATATCTTTAAAGGTAGAACCTGGGGAATTTGTCTTTTTAGTAGGACCTAGTGGTGCTGGCAAAAGTACTTTAATAAAGTTGATTTTCCGGGAACAATTACCTACAAAAGGGCAAATATTTTTTAGGGGTAAAGATATAGCCCAGTATACTAAAAAAGAGCTTTTGGAACACCGCCGTCATATTGGTATGGTCTTTCAAGATTATAAATTAATTAAAGGGAAAACAGTTTTTGAAAATGTCGCCTTTGCCTTAGAAGTATTGGGAAGGCCTCCTAAAGAAATAAGAAGAAGGGTAAATGAAGCTTTGGAAAAAGTTGGGCTTAGCCATAAAAAAGATAAATTCCCTAAAGAACTATCCGGTGGAGAGCAACAAAGGGTTGGCATAGCCAGGGCAATTGTTAAAGAACCCCTTTTAATATTAGCAGATGAGCCAACGGGAAATTTAGACCGGGATAATGCTTTACAGATCATGGAACTTTTCCAAAAAATAAATAAAGAAGGAACAACTGTTGTAATTGCCACCCATGCTTGGGACCTTGTAGATCTTATGCAAAAAAGGGTTGTGGCATTATCAGGAGGTATGTTAACTAGGGACGGTCAGGGAGGTTACAGCAATGAATAGATATGCCTTTTATTATAGTTTTAAACAAAGTGTACAATCCCTAACGAGGAACTCATGGCTTGCAGGAATTACCTCTGGTCTTATTGCTATTTCACTGGTAATATTAGGGGGATTTTTATTACTTACCGTCAATGTCAATCAATTTATGTTTAATATTCAATCTAATGTGGAAATAGGTGTATTCTTAAAAGATAATATAGATCTTCAAGATATAGAAAACAAAATTTCAGCAATACCCCATGTGGTAAGTTATTCTTATATTCCAAAGGAACAGGGTTTAAAGGATTTTGCAAAAACCTTGGGGGATCCAACTCTAGTTAAAGATTTAGAAGGAGAAAACAACCCTTTGCCAGATTTAATCAGGATTCGAGTTTCAGACCCAGAAAAAGTAGCTTCTGTAGCTGAAACCATTAGGTTATACCCTGAAGTAGAAATGGTGGATTATGGAGAGGAATTAGTTAGTAAAGTAATTCAAATTACCCGTAAATTAAACACCCTCCTTTTAGCACTGAGTATTTCCATCGCCTTTGGAGCAGTGTTTTTAATTGTAACAATTATTCGTTTATCTGTAGTAGCCCGTCAAGAGGAAGTAACTGTGATGAAATATCTAGGTGCCAGTGATAATTATATTAAGTTCCCTTTCTTAATGGAAGGAATGGTAATGGGCTGGACGGGAACACTATTAGCAGTTATAGTATTAGCCCTATTATATAGTCAATTAGTAGCTTCATTGAAGGGAGATGCATTAACTTTACTGTTTCAACCAGTAACTGATACTGGTAGAATCTTACCAATATTTATTGGATTATCGGTGGTAGGGACAATAGTAGGCGGTTTTGGTAGTATTATCTCTATTAGAAAATACTTACGGGTTTAGCGTAAAATGAGGAGTGATCTAATTGGGTCGTTATATAACGTTATTTTTGATAATCGCACTATTTTTTTCAGGGACTGTATCTCCTGTTTATGCAAATAATAGGGGAAATATCGATGAACTTAAAAAAGAAATCTCTGAATTAGAAAAGATGATTAAACTTCTAAATGAGGATATAGATAATAGATTAAAAAGAATAGAAGAACTAGAAAAAGAGCTTGTCTATACAGAAAGGGAAATGAAAAGAAATGAGGAAAAATTAGCTCAAGCCCAACAAAGGTATGAAGAGATCTTAAAACACTTTGCCGGTAGGGTACGGAGTGCTTACATGAAAGGTGGTGCCTCCTACATAGAAATTTTGTTGGATGCAGAAAGCTTTGGAGAGTTAATCATTAGATTAGCTTATTTAAGAAATATATTAAACAGAGATGCCTTATTAGTTAGTGGTATTAGAGAGGAAAGGGATGAAATAAATAACCGTCAGCTAGCAATGGAAAAACAGCGGAAAATAATAGAAGACCGCCGTTATCAAATGCAAGCTGAACGCCTTAACTTAGAGGAACAACGAAAGGCATTGAATAAACTTTTAAATGCCTCTAAAGAAAATTTAGCGGAAGAATTGGCAGCTTTACCCCAAGCGGAAAGTAAACCTATATATGGAGTTGTTTATGATAATCATCCTAAAGCCCGTCCTCAACATGGCTTAGCAAAAGCCAGTGTTGTTTATGAGTATGAAGTGGAAGGACTTATTACCCGCTATTTAGCCCTTTTTGCCGATTTACCAACTAAAGTTGGACCTATCCGCAGTGCCAGGGAACATAGTACAATGTTAGCCTGGGAAAATGGTGTGAATTTCATCTCTGCCGGTGGAAGTAAAGATAACTTAGATAGAATAGCCCAGTGGGGAGTAAGCTATACTAATGCTTTAGCTCATCCTGCATTTTATCGAGACTCTTCTAGATCTGCACCCCATAATTTATACGTAAATTTAGCGACATTAAATAGGGCTACACCTTCTGGGGAAAGGGTTATTCGTCCTGGAAATTTAAGTCGAAAGGGGCAGCCAGCTAATACAATAACTATTTCATACAGTAATACTTACAAGGTTATTTATCAATATGATAGGGAAAAAAAGGCATATAAGCGGTTGATAAATGATGTTCCCCATAAAGATGCTACAGGGGAAGAAATATGGGCTAGAAATGTTATTATCCAATACACTGCCCATCCCACAGATATATTCCGTCGTCCTACCCCTGAAGTAGTAGGAGAAGGGGTTATTGATTTTTATGCTATGGGTCAACATTTTAGAGGAAAATGGGTAAAAGAAAGTCCAAGTTCGCCAACCCGTTTCTTCTATGAAGATGGTCAGGAAATTGAACGGATTTATGGCCAAACTTGGATACAAATTGCCAGACCTTAATAAATTATTTTTCCCCGAACTATCAGTCTATGGGTACCACTTTGGGGATGACAGGTTATTAGAGTTATAATAGGTTCTTGAGTATTATTTAGTACCCATACTTCTGAAGGTTCAACAATGAAAATTTCGTATACTTCATAAGTGTAGGAACTATTATTAAAATCTAAAGTAATCATGTCGCCAATTTCAAGTTCTTGAAGGCGGTTGAAATATGAACCATAGGTTCTACCTCTGTGAGCTGCAATAACTGTGTTCCCCTTTGGAGGAAAAGCAGTACCTTTAACTATTGCAGCTCCTTTTTTTAGGTTATTGGAAGTAGCATCATAATAAACTGGTAGTGTAACATCTATTTTAGAAATTGTAATTATCCCTAAGACATCCTTAAGAATAGAACTTTCTTTTTTAGCAGGTTGGCTTTCTTCTTCATAATTTACATTTTCCCTTAAATCTTCAAATAAATAGCTGGAATTTTCAAAGGAGTAGGTATAGTTATAAAAAATCTTTTTTTGTTCATGTTTAATATAAATATCTTTTAATATAGGGTAAAGAAGGATAACTATACCTATGAAAATTAAAAGATAACCAAGGGTTTTTTTAATCATCTTTTTAAAAGACTAAGCTTAAAACCTGCTAAAATCAATAGTAATCCTAACATTAAGAAGTAAATATATTGTATTTGTCCTGTCTTAGGCAATTCAGGATCTTCAGGTTCAGTGGGATCTTCCGGTTCTGTTGGCTCATCTGGTTCAGTAGGTTTTATTACTGTAACAGTGGCAGTGGATTCACTTTCAATAACAGTTCCTTTGTACAAAGCTTGAACTTTAGCGGTATTAATTAATTGGCCAACATCTTCTAAGGTAGTATGATACTCTACTTGGAATTGGTATATTTCACCTTTTCCAAGGCTTTCTATATAGTATTGGAAATCTTCACCGAATAATGGATCTGTTACGATAATATCCCTTAAGCTTTCTGATCCTTCGTTGTATTCTGTGGTATTTTCTATTGTAATGGTATAGACTATTATTTCACCGGCAATAACTTCTTCTTTATCAGGAGTTTTTGTAATAGAGATTGATGGAATTGTACATTTAACGCCACTACTAGCTTTAACATCATGTAGTTTGCCATCTACAAAGATTCTAACAGTATTAGGACCTGATATAGTAGATGTTTCAAAAGTTAGAATATCGTTAGCTGCAATAATTAAGGTACCCGTTTGAGTACTTCCATAGAGATCCCAGGAAAATTCTATATCGAAGGGATTTAAGTTCGTTACTCTCCATCTTCTAGTTTCTTCCGGGTTATTGGAACAGATAGAAGTTAGTATTAACTTGCGGAAAATAATAGCTTCATCCCAGTCTTCTACCAATATTTCGTTATAGTATCCTTTTACATTAGCTTTATTTTTAATAGGGAAAGTAATGTCATTAGGTATTTTATATTCTTTAGTATAGATATAAGTTTCACCTGCTTTAAGAAGGGGGAATTCTTCTTGCCAGCATTCTCCAAATAATTCATCAGTTAGTACTATATCTGTTAAATCTACATTTCCGATGTTTTTTACTTCAAAGGTGAAAGTAATTGTTTCGCCAGGTTTTGAATACTGATGGGATACTTCTTTATTAAGGGAAATTAAGGGTACATCTTGTTCATGGCATAGGACGACACAGTCCTCACTCCACAACACTCCGATACCGGGATGTCCTGGCCTTTGATAAGCTTTAAATTTGTAAACACCGATGGTGGATTCAAGGTTCAACTCCTGTAAATTTACTGTTATAATATAATGTTCATTGCTTTTTAACGGAGGGATGACCCCTGAAGCTACAATTTCACCGTTTTTTGGATTACCTTTTTCAGAATAATACAGTTCCCAGCTGCTTTCTCCTGCCATTTCAGAACCGCCATTAATAATTTTAGCACTAACTTCAGAACAACTGCTTTGACATCCAAATTCATTGTCAAACTTTAAAGAACTTCGATCCCAATCGACTATTGCTTGGGCAGTTAAACTAAAATTCGTTACAAAAATTAGTATCAGAACTATTAGTATAGAAAAAACTTTTTTCTTTTTCATTGTCTTCACCTCACTTTATTAGGTACGGTGAAGTATATGAGAAAGATTTTTATTTTGTTACTTTAAAATTAAAAAATAAAGGGAAAATCAAAAAAAATTTATTAAAATTGTGGTCAGATTTTATAGTCTGTGATATAATGGGGATGAAATATATGTCAAATATATTTAAGGGGGTGCCTTAAAATGGCTTATAAAATTTCTAACGCTTGCATCGAATGTGGTGCATGTGAGGGTAGCTGCCCAGTATCTGCTATTTCTGCAGGTGAAGGTCAATACATAATTGATGCTGATGCATGTATCGATTGTGGTGCATGTGCAGACACTTGCCCTGTAGAGGCTATTTCAGCTGAATAATTCACTTGTCTAAAAATATGACCGACTTTAATGTCGGTCATATTTTTTTGTAACTAGGAAAAACTACTTGAAAACATACTCACTTTAAATTATAATTATTACCAAGTAATAATATTAGAATATATGAATAGATATTATTATAAAGGAGTATAAATTGAAAAGGAGGGATTTTTGATGGGCTTTAATGTAAAAATTTCTGGGGTGGGATATTCCCTCCCTGATAAAATATTGACTAATAGAGAGCTGGAAAAAATGGTAGAAACTTCAGATGAATGGATTACTCAAAGGACAGGGATAAAAGAAAGGCGTATTGCCAAAGAGGATCAACCGACATCATATTTTGCTACCGAGGCGGCAGAAAAGGCACTAGCTATGGCAGGTTTATCTCCACAAGAATTAGATTTAATAATTTTAGGAACAGTTACACCGGATATGTCTTTTCCCTCTACCGCTTGTATAGTTCAAAAAAATATCGGTGCAGAAAAGGCGGCAGCCTTCGATATCCAAGCTGCTTGTACAGGATTTATTTACGGTTTAGCAGTAGGAACTCAATTTATTCACAATGGGATCTATAAAAATGTTTTAGTAATCGGTGCTGAAACATTATCAAAAATTACTGACTATACCGATAGAAACACCTGTGTATTATTTGGTGATGGAGCAGGGGCTGTGGTACTTTCTCCTTCTTCTGAAGAAGGAATTATTTCAATCCATCTAGGGGCAGATGGAAGGGGTGGAGATCTTTTGACAAGACCTGCCGGTGGTTCTTTAAAGCCTATTACTTTAGAAAATATTTCAAGTGGTGAACAATATATTAAAATGGCGGGGCAAGAGGTATTTAAATTTGCCGTTAAAATAATCAATGAAACTAGTAAAGAATGTTTAGAAAAAGGAAATCTTACTAATAAAGATATTGATTTTTTTATCCCCCATCAGGCAAATACTAGAATAATTGAATCAGCGGTTAAGAGATTAGAGATTCCTAAAGAGAAGGTATATGTTAATTTAGAAAAATATGGCAATATGTCTGCTGCATCAATTCCAGTAGCTTTAGGAGAAGCAGTGGAAAAAGGGTTAATAAAAAAGGGAGATAAAGTTTTAATGGTAGGCTTTGGTGGAGGTTTAACTTGGGGTGGAACAATTATCCAGTGGTAGGAGGTTAAAAAATGATTAGGACTAAACTTTGTGATATGTTAGAAATAAAATATCCAATTATTCAAGGGGGGATGGCTTGGTTAGCTACATATGAGCTGGCTGCAGCTGTTTCAGAAGCCGGTGGCTTAGGGATAATAGGGGCTGGAAATGCTCCACCTTCTTGGGTTGAAGAACAAATTGATAAACTGAGGGAAAGGACAGATAAGCCCTTTGGTGTAAATGTTATGCTTCTTTCCCCTTATGCTTCACAGGTAATAGATGTGGTAATAAAAAAGAGGGTTCCTGTAGTTACAACAGGTGCTGGGAACCCAGGACCATATGTGGAAAAATTAAAGGAAGCAGGTTGTAAAATTATCCCAGTTGTACCTTCTGTAGCATTAGCTAAGAGAATGGAAAGAATTGGAGTAGATGCAATTATTGGAGAAGGGATGGAAGCAGGGGGACATATCGGCGATTTAACGACTATGGTAATGATTCCCCAGTTAGTTGATGCAGTTGAAATTCCGGTAATCGCAGCCGGTGGTATTGGTGATGGTCGATCTTTTGCAGCAGCATTGGCTTTAGGAGCCCAAGGAATTCAAGTTGGTACCCGTTTTGTCTGTGCCCAGGAATGTATTGCCCATCCGGCATATAAAGAGATGTTTATTAAAGCAAAGGATCGGGATACTGTGGTAACGGGAAGGAGTACCGGTCATCCGGTAAGGAGTTTGAAAAACAAATTTGTTAAAGAATTTGAACTAAAGGAAAAAGAAGGTGTAGACCCCCAAGAATTAGAAAAACTAGGAGTAGGTAGATATAGATTAGCGGCTATTGAAGGGGATGTAGTCCAAGGAAGTGTATTAGCTGGTCAAGTGGCTGCAATGATTACAAAGGTAGAACCGGCAAAAGATATTATTGAAGAACTAGTAGCAGATTGTTATAATACCATTAAATTTATGGGGAGGATATATGGTGAATAAATTAGCTTTCCTTTTTCCAGGTCAAGGTTCCCAGGTAGTAGGGATGGGTCAGGGGCTAAGGGAAAACTATTCCCTTGCCCGGGAAATTATAGATAAATGTAATAATATTTTAGGTTATGACCTTTGGGAAATTATCCAAAAGGGACCAAAAGAAGAATTAGATTTAACGGAAAATACTCAACCTGCTATTTTAACTATCAGCTACATATTGTCGGAATTATTAAAAGAAGCTGGAGTTAAACCAGAAAATGCAGCGGGCTTGAGTTTAGGGGAATATAGTGCTCTAGTCTATGGAGGGGTAATCTCCTATGAAAATGCCCTCCCTCTAGTAAAAAAAAGGGGAGAAATTATGCAAAGGGCTGTCCCTCTAGGAACTGGAGGTATGGTAGCTTTATTGGGAGCAACTGTAGATAAAGTGGAGTCTTTTTTAAAAGATATTAAGGGAGGTTATGTCCAGGTCGCCAATTATAACTGCCCAGGACAATATGTAGTTACAGGAGAAACCTCTGCAATAGCTGAAGTGATAGAAAAGGCCAAGGATTATGGGATTAAAAGGGCAGTAAAATTAGATGTCAGTGGTCCTTTTCATTCAAAATTCTTAGAAAAAGCTGGCTTAGAGCTAAAAGGGGAATTAGAAAAAATTCCTTTTAATGAACCCCAAATCAACATATATAGTAATGTTACAGCCCAAAGGTATAGGGATAGGGAAGAAATAAAGGATTTATTAGTAAAACAAGTTAGCCACTCTGTTCTTTGGGAACAGACTATTGAAAATATGATTAACCAAGGAGTTGAAGGATTTGTGGAAGTAGGACCACAAAAAACTTTGTCAGCCATGGTAAAAAAAATATCAGCAAAAGTTTGGGTGAAAAATGTAGAGGACTCTAAGACTTTAGAGGAATTTCTCCAATTTTATCAAAGGATGTAAGGAGGGGAAAGGAATGAAGTTAAAAGGTAAAGTTGCAGTGGTAACAGGTGCTTCTAGGGGTATTGGAAAAGCTATTGCTTTAAAACTAGCAAAAGAAGGTGCCTCAGTTGTTGTTAATTATAATTCCAGTGAGGAAGAAGCTCAAAAGGTTGTCAATGCCATTTTAGAAATAGGTGGAAAAGGAATAGCTGTAAGGGGGAATATTGCAGATTATAATGAGAGTCAGCAACTGATAGAAAAAGCCCTAGAGGAATTTCAGAAGATAGATATATTAGTAAATAATGCGGGGATAACCAGAGATAACTTATTACTTCGGATGAGTGAAGAAGATTTTGATCAAGTTGTAGACGTAAATTTAAAGGGCTATTTTAATTGTACAAAGGCAGTTATTAGGCCGATGTTAAAAAATAAAAAGGGTAAAATAATTAATATAACTTCAGTTATTGGAATCACAGGGAATGTAGGGCAAAGTAATTATGCTGCTGCTAAAGCTGGGGTTATTGGTTTTACTAAATCTTTGGCAAAGGAATTAGGGGGCAAAGGTATCAATGTCAATGCAGTAGCTCCAGGATTTATTCAAACAGATATGACAGATAAACTACCAGAGGAAATTAAAAAGAAAATTGGTGAAAATATCCCTTTAAAAACCTTTGGAAAGCCAGAAGATGTGGCGGCATTGGTTGTATTTTTGGCAAGTGACGACAGTGATTATATTACTGGTCAAACCATAGGGGTAGATGGTGGATTAGCAATATAAAACCTAAAATAGATAGTTTGAGGAGGGTCAGTATGAAAAAGCGAGTTGTGGTTACCGGAATGGGAGTCGTTACTCCCTTAGGGAATACAATAGAAGAATTTTGGAATAATTTATTAAAGGGAGTAAGTGGAGTAGATTATATAACCTATTTCGATACCGAAGATTTTCCTACAAAAATAGGGGCTCAGGTTAAGGATTTTCAAGGTGAAAAATACATGGATAAAAAAGATGTTAAAAAGACTGATAAATTTGTCCAGTACGCTATAGCTGCAGCAATTGAAGGATGGAAAGATGCCGGGTTTAAAGAAGGAGAATATAATCCCCATAAGGTTGGAGTGATTATTGGTTCTGGAATTGGTGGTATAGAAACCTTTGAACAACAACATAAAATTTATTTGGAAAAAGGTGTTAGAAGAATCAGTCCCTTTTTTGTTCCAATGATGATTTCTAATATGGCGGCAGGTGGTGTATCTATTGCTTTAGGTGCAAAAGGACCTGTTTCCTCTGTAGTTACCGCTTGTGCAACAGGAACTAATGCCATTGGCGATGCCTTTAAAATTATCCAACGGGGAGATGCCGATGTAATGGTTGCAGGGGGGGCTGAAGCAGCTATCACCCCTATGGGCTTAGGTGGTTTTTGTACTGCCCGGGCTGTTTCTACAAATAATGATAATCCCCAAAAGGCCAGCAGACCCTTTGATAAAAACCGAGATGGTTTTGTAATGGGAGAAGGGGCCGGTGTAGTAATTTTAGAATCCTTAGAACATGCCCAAGCTAGAGGTGCTAAAATTTTAGCAGAAGTTATAGGTTACGGTTGGGCATCCGATGCCTTCCATGTAGTACAACCTGCTCCTGGTGGTGAAGGGGGAGCAAGGGCTATGGAATTGGCTTTAATTGATGCTGGAATAGCTCCAGAAAAAATTGATTATATAAATGCCCATGGGACTAGTACTGATTTTAACGACCGTCTTGAAACCGAAGCTATTAAAAGTATTTTTAAAGAACATGCCTATAAATTAAATATCAGTTCTACTAAGTCAATGACCGGTCATTTATTAGGGGCAGCCGGTGCTATAGAATTTATAGCTTGTGTTATGACTGTTTTGGAAGATAAAATTCATCCTACAATTAATTATGAAACTCCAGACCCCGATTGTGATTTAAATTATACACCTAATAAGTTTGTAGAGAGAACTGTAAATTATGCAATGAGTAATTCATTAGGTTTTGGCGGTCATAACGGAACATTGGTGGTGAAAAAATGGGTAGATTAGAAAACTTAAATATTGAAGATATTAAAAAAATAATTCCCCATCGCTATCCCTTTTTGTTAGTGGATAGAATTGAGGAAGTAGAATTAGGTAAAAGGGCAGTGGGATATAAATGTGTAACTGCCAATGAAGAGTTTTTTCAAGGACATTTCCCTAATTATCCTGTAATGCCAGGGGTTTTGATGGTTGAAGCTATGGCTCAAGTAGGGGCAGTTGCCCTTTTGGCTATGGAAGAAAATAAGGGAAGGTTAGCTTTTTTTGCAGGTATAGAAAAAGTTCGTTTTAAAAAGCAGGTAATTCCCGGTGACTTGTTGAAAATAGAAGTGGAAATCCTGTCTTTAAGGGGACCTTTAGGAAAAGGAAAAGGGACAATAACGGTAGATGGCAAAGTCGCGGTAACCGGTGAACTCCTCTTTGCTTTAGGTGAAGGAATAAAAAGTTAGATAAGGAGGGATATTTTGAAGGTAGAAGATATCATTAAAATAATTGAAGCATTAGGGAAAGCAGAACTGACAGAATTTTATCTAGAAAGCCATGATTTTGTCCTTAAAATGGGTAAAGGTACTGCTAATAACTATGAACAGATAGAAAAAGGAGAAAAAAGGGGATTAGTTGAGGCTGTAGAGAAAAAAGAATTACCTTTAGAAGGAAGAAATAATATAGATAAATTTAAAGAAGTTCCTAAAGAAAATAATAAAGAAAATCTGGTGAAAATCACTTCCCCGATGGTGGGAACTTTTTACAAAGCACCATCTCCCGACTCTCCACCCTTTGTTCAAGAAGGGGATATGGTTAAAAAAGGTGATACTTTGTGTATCATAGAAGCGATGAAATTGATGAATGAAATTGAATCAACGGAAAATGGCAAAGTGGTAAAGGTATTAGTGGAAAATGGTGAATTAGTGGAATACGGTCAAACCCTGTTTCTAATAGAACCGGTTTAAGGGGGAATTTTTAGTGTTTAAAAAAATTCTCATAGCAAATAGAGGAGAAATAGCTGTAAGAATAATTCGGGCTTGTAAAGAATTAGGAATCGGTACAGTTGCAGTTTACAGTCTACCGGATAAAGATTCTTTACACGTAGCATTAGCCGATGAAGCTATCTGTATTGGTCCTGCTAATCCCAAAGAAAGTTATTTAAATATGCAAAATTTAATTACCGCTGCCAAAGCTACCATGGCAGAGGCCATCCATCCTGGCTATGGATTTTTGGCGGAAAATCCTGCCTTTGCAGAACTCTGTGCCCAATGTAATATTACCTTTATCGGTCCTAATCCGTCCTCTATAGAGCAAATGGGGCAAAAGGCGGTTGCCAGGGAAAAAATGATAGCTGCCCAAGTGCCAGTAGTTCCAGGAAGCCATGGGATAGTTGAAGATATAGAAGAAGGTGTAAAGATAGCGAAAGAAATTGGTTTCCCTGTTTTGATTAAGGCTACTGCCGGTGGTGGTGGTAAGGGAATGAGGCTTGCTCAAAATCTAGAGGGATTCAAAAAAGCTATGGAATTAGCCCAACAAGAAGCTTTAAATGCCTTTGGAAACAGTGGAGTATATATAGAGAAGTTTATCGAAAAACCAAGACATATAGAAATTCAGATTTTGGCAGATAAACATGGCAATGTAGTTCATTTAGGAGAAAGGGAATGTTCTATCCAAAGGCGTCATCAAAAGTTGATTGAAGAAGCACCATCAGCGGTAATAGATGATAAACTTCGGCAAAAAATGGGGGAAACAGCAGTAAAAGCAGCGAAAGCTGTTAATTATGATAGTGTGGGGACCATTGAATTCTTGTTAGATAGCAATAATAATTTTTATTTTATGGAAATGAATACTAGGATTCAGGTGGAACACCCAGTGACTGAAATGATTACAGGAGTAGATCTAATAAAGGAACAAATTAAAGTGGCCTATGGTTTACCTTTAACTTTTAAACAAGCTGATGTAAAATTTAATGGTTGGTCTATAGAATGTAGAATCAATGCTGAAGATATAACTAAAAATTTTATGCCAACCCCAGGTAAAATAGAGAGGTTAATTATTCCTGGAGGATATGGTGTAAGGATAGATTCCTTTGTATATCAAGGGTACTCTATTTTACCCTTTTATGATTCTATGGTAGGAAAAATAATTGTTTGGGCACCGGATAGAATAGAAGCTATTAAGAAAATGGATAGGGTATTGAATGAATTTGTCATTGAAGGGGTTGCTACGACAATCCCATTAGCGATAAAAATATTAAATCATCCTAAATTTATCCAAGGAGATTATAACACTAAATTTTTAGAAGAAGAACTTCTGTAAAAAGGGGGGTAAGCTATGCTTTTTAAAAAGACTAAATATATTGCTGTAGATAGGGTTAAAACTGGAGAAGCAGCCAATGACGTCCCTAAAGGAATTGTTAGTAAATGCCCCCAATGTCAACAGGTTTTATTTCAGCGGGAATTAATCCAAAATCATAAGGTTTGTAATAAATGTGACCATCACCTTCCGTTGACTGCTAAAGAAAGGATAGATTTAATAGTAGATCATGGAACCTTTGAAGAATGGGATAGGGAAATGACCAGTAAAGATCCCTTAAACTTCCCAGAATATAAAGAAAAACTGGAAAAAAGTAAAGCTACTACTAACCTTAAAGAAGCTGTAGTAACTGGGCAAGGAAAGATCAATGGTCAAAGGGCAGCTTTAGCTGTATTAGATGGAAGTTTTATGTTAGGGAGTATGGGTTCAGTTGTTGGGGAAAAGGTTACCCGGGCGATGGAACGGGCGATCCATCAAAAAATTCCTATGATAGCTTTTACCGCTTCCGGTGGTGCTAGAATGCAAGAAAGTATTATTTCCCTCTTTCAGATGGCTAAAACCAGTGCTGCCGTCAAGAAAATGGAAGATGCAGGGATTTTATATATTACTGTTTTAACTGACCCTACTACCGGTGGTGTTACTGCAAGTTTTGCCTCCCTAGGTGATATTATTTTAGCAGAACCTAATGCACTAATTGCCTTTGCAGGCCCTAGGGTAATTGAACAAACTATAAGACAAAAACTACCGGAAGGTTTTCAAAGGGCAGAATTTTTGCTAGAACGGGGTTTTATAGATAAAGTAGTCCATAGGAAGGAATTAAAAGAGACTCTCAGTAAAATCATCTACCTCCATTCACTGAAGGGAGTGGGTAAAAAATGGTAGATAACTTAGAACAACAACTTAATGAATTAGAAAAAAGGATCAAAGATTTAAAGGAATTTGCTCTACTACAAAATATCGATTTAAATAATGAAATAGAGCTTTTAGAAAAAAAGGCCTTCTCAATTAAACAAGAACTTTATAGAAACTTGACACCGTGGCAAAAGGTGCAGATTGCTAGACACAACCAAAGGCCCACAACTTTACAATATATTAAAGGAATATTTCAAGATTTTATCGAGTTACATGGAGATAGATATTTTAAAGATGATCCAGCCATTGTTGGAGGAATTGCCCGACTTGGGGATACTCCTGTTACCGTCATAGGTCATCAAAAGGGAAAGGATACAAAGGAAAACATCTACAGAAACTTTGGAATGCCCCATCCTGAAGGGTATCGAAAAGCTTTGCGGTTAATGAAGCAAGGGGAAAAGTTTAAACGGCCAATTATCACCTTTATTGATACTCCTGGAGCCTATCCGGGATTGGGGGCAGAAGAGCGGGGACAAGGAGAAGCTATTGCTAAAAATTTAATGGAAATGGCAGGGTTGAAAGTTCCCATTATCGTTATTGTAACCGGTGAAGGAGGTAGTGGAGGTGCTTTAGCCTTAGGGGTAGGAGATAGTATTTTGATGATGGCTAACTCCGTATATTCTGTTATTTCTCCTGAAGGCTGTGCAGCAATTTTGTGGAAAGATGCTACTAGGGCCAAGGAAGCGGCAGAAGCTTTAAAGTTAACGGCCGATGACCTTTATCGCTTAAAAATCATCGATGAAATCATCCCAGAACCTCAAGGAGGAGCCCATAAAGATATCGAGAAAACTATGGCAGCGGTAAAGGAAGGGATAGAAAGACATTTAGATATTTTATCAGGTTTTACCCCTGATGAGTTAGTAAAGAGGAGATATCAAAGGCTCAGACGCATTGGGGAATATATAGAATAAGAGGACCCTATGGGGTCCTTTCAGTTTGTAGACAAAGTCATTTTTTAAAGGCTGTAGTAATTAAACATTCTAACAAAGTCTCCGTCGAGATTTAAGGCTTCTATCTAAAAGGAAGAAGGGTACCGCTCTAATTCGCC